>CALMJT010000195.1 GCA_937864365.1 uncultured Alteromonadales bacterium
CGAGATCGTTTCACGTGACTGGAGTTCAGACGTGTGCTCTTCCGATCTCTTAATATTGGCTTCTACGGTTGGATTTTTGAGATTGCCTGAAGCATTAAAGGTACCATTGAAAATAGCACTCAGACTTTCTGGTAACTCAATTCCCGCGGCACTTGCGAGATAAAGCGGTAATTCATTGATGCTACCTGTTAAGTTGCCTTCTAATGTATCGATATCGATAAAACCTTCAACATGACTTTTGCCTTCGGGCAAAATGACATCTAAAGACCGAATAGATACCTTGTTCTGTTGTTTGCTACCGCTTATGTGTGTGGTAAACGAGTTTACTTGGTATTTTCCTTGACCTTCTAAAACAATATTACCGTTAGGGTTCAGATAATTACCTAGCAAGCTACCCTGGGCATGGTTGATTTTATAATAGAGATCTTTAGGTAATTGGTCGTAAAATTTTGCGACTAAATATGTGTCGATGTTGTCGCCAATAAAATTAATATCCAAGTCTTTATCTTCAATATTTATGTTTCCATTGACTGCTAATTTACTGTTATTAGAGGTAACCTGAGCATCGTCTAACGATACTGCTTTCAGACTGCCAACACCTTGCAAACTTACTGCAACCGGTATTTGGTTGTAGTTAGAATTTGCGGCAAGTGTGCCTTTGAATTTAGGTTCTTTAAATGTGCCTGAAATATTAGACTCAGTATTGATGCTGCCACCTTGAATTTGAGGAACCCATGGTGACACTAATCGTATTGGGAATTCGTTTACATCAACGTCTAAATTGATAATTGGGTAGGTAATTGCGCCGCTAAAATGATGTTCGGTTCCACTTAAATTTAACGTAGAAGATTTTATATTCAACTGCCAGGTATGTTCAGGTGTACTTGCGGAGTTATTGCTGACAGGCACCTGCGGAACAAAATCAAGATTTGCCACCAGCGACAATTGCTCTTGAGCAATGGGTAATTTAAGTTGTGCAATATCAAAAGTGTAGGTTTTATCGTGCTTTTTCACACCTATATCTACGGTAACATCTATTTTTTGACTGCCAGGTACTTTTAATAACTTAGACGTTATGCCTCCCGCGGGTTCGGTTAAATTTCCTATTATTCGATGTTCATTTATAGATACCGAATCGGTTTTAACAGAAAGGCCCGGAAATTGTTCAAGCAACGGCTGTGCGTTTAATACAACTGCGAGAGTTTTATGACTATCGAATTCTACATTGGTCGAAAATTTATAATGGATTCGGTTTTCGATATCCAGCTCTGCACGGGTTGTTTCCGGTAATAGATTACGAATATCCAGAGCCTGAATGGTCAAGTCATCTAAAGAAACCATTGTTATGTATTGCTCAATATTAAAAGAGCTTTCTTTCGCGGTTGAATCTGTATTGTTGGTCGTAGTTTGAGAAAGTTGGTGATCGTAAAATATGCGATCAGACGTAAGAGTTTTTATGTGCAGATGTTTGTTAAATATTTCGTCGAGCGACCAATGAAAAACAAAGTTATCAATCTCAATCCATATCTTTTCGTGCTTTTTTATGGAGAGTTTTTTAAACGTTAAAATATCCAAACTGGTAAAGGTTGGATCACTTAATTCAACAATGAGTTGTTGATTTTTAAACGTACTTGAACTGTTCAACCAATCAAGACCGGAGGTTAATGTCCATTCTCTACCGGCTTGTGTGAAAACCAGTGTGTACAACAAGCTACTTAAAAATAGTAGCAACGCGATTATGCCTATAAAAATATACAACAGGCTTTTTGCGATGCTTTTAGGAGTTACTGCTGAAAGCTTCATTAAAATGCTTGACCTAAACTGATATAAATTTGAAAGCTGTCATCAATTTCTTCTCGTCTGTCTAGAGGAAAGGCAACATCAAAACGAATGGGGGCAAAGCTGGTATAAAATCTTAACCCAACGCCCGTACCAAACCGTAAATCTTCTCCTAGGCGCGGTAATTCACCGTTGTAGGCGTTACCTCCATCTAGAAAAACGACGCCGCCCCAAGTATCACCCCAGTGCAATCGGGTTTCGAATGAGACTTCTGTGTAGGACAGTCCGCCTTCAGGATCATTGCCATCCAATGGACCTAATGTTTGGTAAGGATAGCCGCGCACAGAACCACCGCCGCCGACGTAAAATCGTTCTGTGGCAGGTACTTCGTCGCGAGTTGTGCCCGAAATAGAGCCAACGGCACCTCGAACAGCGAATGTGGGTTTCCAAAAGGTGTTATCGAACGTTTTATAATAGCTACCTGCGGCGGTAGTTTTTAAAAATCGAATATTGGTGTCGGTGATATTCAAGAAAGGTTGAAGACCGACACCAGCGACCCAGCCGGTTCTTGGATCAAGAGCTGCATTTCGTTTGTCGTATTCGGCATTAAAGGGCAACGAAACTAATGCGAAGTCATCTCGATCACCGTCACTTTCGGTGACTTGAGAAAGGTCGGTTTGTATACCCAGCGAAGCGCGCAGTGGATCGCTGATTTGGCGGCTCAGTTCAACACCAAAGCTGGCTGTATCAGAGTCAAAAGCATCGGTCTGTTCAGATTCGATCTCGGCAAACAATGTCAACGACTGCTCATCAAAACGATAATGTGGGATAGTGTAATTGGATGTTAATGCTTGCCGGTTTTGAGCTATGTAGGCATTTAGGTCTAAGTTTTCGGCTCGACCGAAGAGATTTCTGTGTTCCCATCCGGTAGATACACCAAAGCCTTCATCGGTTCGAAATCCGAAACCGGCGGATATCGTACGGTGATTTCGCTCGGTAACATCAATGGTAATAGGAACGCCGTCATCGGTAATCTCTCCCGTTGAAATCACCGCACTTGCTAAAAGATTACTCTGTAGCAACACCAGTCGAAACTCATCCAGTTGAGCACGGTTATAGCATTCGCCGCTGGTAAAATTCATTCGATCACGAAGGTAAGCTTCGTCGATACTTCTCAGTCCTGAAAAGGTAACCGGGCCAAAGGTGGTTGCTGGGCTGGGTGATGTGCTGTAAGTAAGCGTGGCATTGCCAGTCTCAGGAAAAATCTTGGCTTTGTACACAACCTTTACTTGATACAAACAACTGTTGCTTTTTACCCAGGTGGTTAGATTGTCTTGAATAATCAGCACTTTTTCGGCAACAAGAGGATCGCCTGTTTTTAATAACACATAATTATCGGGTATGGGTGGCACCCCTTCGGGTAATTCAATGTCGATCTTGTTGATCACATAGAGTTTGCCGGGTTGTATAACGTGGCTTATTTTTCCATCTATTTGTTGTGAAGATATTTTGGCGGAGTAATAGCCTTTAGAACGTAGAAACTCGTTAAGTAGTGTTCTTTCGTAATTGGCTATTTTATTTTGATTACTGTATAGCTTTAAAATCTCATTGTCTTTATGTTGCCTGCTAAGCTCTTCTTGCAACATTTTTTTTAAGAGCGTTGCGTCTTTTTCACCGCCAACGGTTTCAATTTTAATTTCACTGCGACTTGAATTATCGTCAAATAAAGCCAGCGCGCTGACTTGATACGCTGGGATAAAAGATGCAACTAATCCTAGGCAGGTGTAACCAATCGCGTATACCAAACCCTGTGTGTTTGATCGTAACTTTCTAAATAGCGGTTTATTATTAGAATAGGCCAAACTAATATGCATTCCAATTGTAGGGTTTATTCCATATGCGCAGATTTAGCGCAGCCAATATAAACATTATTGTAACGTGACCGCCTTAATAAGTAGATATAAGAAGCTCTGATTAACCTAGAGTTTCCGGTAACACAAGTATGTATCGCCAATTTCAAGAACGGTAAGTCATTGAAATTGGGAAGAAACTGGAAATCATGTTTTCAATTTCTATCCTTCGATTGAATCATGGATGCGTTAATCAGAGGTTTCTCTTGTTAATCAATACGAGTTTTCTAATGTACGGTAATTTTAACGAATCATCTTACGGTGCTAATAACATCGTCAATACGCTGAACAGACAATGAATAATTCCTCAGCAGAGACATTAGAAGTCTGAGATGCTCTCATCTGAAATTTAACCAATGAACGAAAATTAAAACCGGTGTATGTATTTTGTTCAATTCGTTGCCGGGCTTCATTTGTCTTAAAGTATGGAGAATTTGATACTCTTTATAATCATTAATTCCATGAATAATTGTCGTTCACGCGATTACCGAATCATAGAACCCGCAAATTCCTAAACGCTGAAAAAATAATAAAAATAATAGTGGTTGGGCAACATTCGGCGTTAAGTCGCTTATTTACCATGCAGAGTGTTGTTGAGTATGAAACGAAGCTAGAAGATTTTACTGAGAAGATCGGTGATAGAGGATTGTGTTGCTTAATATAACAACTTTTAATTAAGGGCTCGGTGATTTAATTAGAGGTCAGAAATTGGCAATACCATTTTCAACTTCTTTACAAGTTCAATCACTGATCATTTTTGAAGTTGGCGATATGCCCCTTTACCGCTGGAGATTCTAAGTAAATCTGAATTTTAGGTAAAAAAAACCGCACAAAATTGTGCGGTTTAAGATGCTGCTATTTAGGCTTTATCGTCTACTTTTTTCATGGTTTCCATGAACTCTCGTCCCCACGCTTGTATGTCATAGCGATCAACCACCCAAAAAGCTTCACGTATTCTTGAGGCGGCTTCGTCTTTGTCCATATTAAGCGCTTGAAAACAAGTTGCTGCCAGATCGTGCTTGTCGTGTGGGTTGGTGAGTAGGGCACCTCGTAATTCCGCAGCCGCACCAGCAAATTCTGATAGCACCAGTACGCCTCGACCATCGGTTAGTCCCTGTGCGGCTATGAACTCTTTTGCGACCAAATTAAGTCCGTCACGCAAAGGTGTAATCCACATAACATCGGCCATGCTGTAATAAGCGACCAAATCATTAAACGGAAATGTTTGAAAGAAAAATTGCACGGGTGTCCAGCCAACTTTAGCAAAGCGGCCGTTAATTCTTCCCACCACTTGTTCAATCTGCGTCTGTAGGTCTTGGTAAATAGTCATCTCTTTTGCTGCTGGAACACAGATGGTTAAAAGAGTCACTTGACCTTTCAGTTCGGGATGTTGGGTCAGTAGCAGTTCAAAAGCTTCCAGTTTTTGCAAAATTCCTTTGGTGTAATCTAGCCTTTCAACCGATAAAATTAATCGGCTTTTACCTAAGGCATTTTCCAATGCTTTGGTTTTGTCTAAGAATTTGGGGTTATCCAAAGCTCTGTGGATACGTTTTAAGTCGAGTCCGACAGGCATTGCGCCCAAATGAATATCTCGACCATTAACCTCAATGAGCGTTGTCATTTCGTCAACACCCACAGCACAGCCGTAGGTTAAAAAACGAGGGGCACAGCTGTTGCGTTCTTTAACGGTCAACGGCGTTACACCTTGGGCGACATCTAAAAAGTTTTCTGACTGACGAGGAATGTGAAAACCAACAAAATCACATTGTAATAAACTGCCAACGATATCTCGTCGCCAAGGCAACACATTAAATACATCTGCCGACGGAAAATACGTATGATGGAAAAAAGCGATTTTTAAATCTGGTCGCAGTTCTCGTAAAAAAGCGGGAACCATCCAAAGATTGTAATCGTGAATCCAAACCAAGGCCCCATTGGCGGCTTCTTTGGCAGTTTGTTCGGCAAATTTTTTGTTTACCTTTAAAAATACTTTCCAGTGATCTTCCCGAAAAGTGGCTTGTTCCCAAAATGTGTGTAAAGTTGGCCAAAAAGCTTCTTTCGAAAATTGCTTATAGAAAATATCCACTTCGTTTTTACTGAGCGTGACCCTAGATGCAGTTAGGTTAGGGTAGAGCTCATCATCGACGGTGGTCTTTGCTTGATAATTCTCAACTTCATCTGCAAGCGTCGTCCAGGCAATCCACGAGCCTTTTTTGCCGTCACTAAAGAAACTTAACAACGTAGGAATAATACCGTTAGGTGATTTAGGGTTTCGCTGTTTAACCGCTCCGTCATCAATAAATTCTTCAAACGGCAAACGGTGATAAACAATAACTAACTCTGCTTCACCTAAAAAAGCAGATTGTTGATTTGATGAAATGGCTTTTTTTGCGTTCAAAAATCCAAAATGATCAATAGCTTCGATAATGCCTCCGCATCCAGATGCGGTTGCATGATAGACATTATCGTAGCCATCGGTCTGTTGGAGAAGTTCTTTTTCTGATTTACCCACACACACGCCCATAAATCCATGCTCATACATAGATAAATCGTTTAATGTGTCACCGGCTACTAAAATATCGTCTTTTGGTATTTCTAGGTGTTCAGCTAGGGCTGTTAGTGTTGCACCCTTGTTAACGTTTTTCGGTAAAAAATCCAAGTAACGACCGGCGGAGTAGAGTAGATCGCAATCAAAACTCTTAGCAATTTTCTCGAAATCTTCGTGCAACGCCGATGCTTCACAAAAATAAGAACAGCGACGTTCTTGAGGTACGTCTTGACGGACAGCATGAGGGAAATCACTCATAGCCTGTTCAATTTTCCACTCTCCAGGCCAGCGTGAATTTATATCGGATTGAATTGGTTGTATGGGTTGCAGTGTTTCACCGTTAACTACGGTCGCACCAACATCGCAAATAATATAGTCGGGCTGAGGTATGGTTGGATCGGATAACAAGGGTAAAACCGATTCAAGCCCACGACCGGTAACAAATGCCAAATCGATATCAGGGTGAAGAGAAATAAGTTGGTACAACTGGTGTCGTTTTTCTGAGTCTCCTGCTAAAAATGTACCGTCTAAATCAGTGGCAAGTAACATTTAAGCCTCCTACAGCTATTTGAGTATTTCTGTACTTCAGAAATATGAATACAAAATAGTATTCGATTTACGCAATAAAAATTTTTCTTTGGCTACTGCAGAATTTAAACAATCGCAGTATTTAAAAAGATCCTATCTTTTAAGTTAATAATGCTCTTAGTGATCTGAGATATGTTTTTGGTTGTTCCGTGTGTCGAGCTCATCGGATTCAAAATCAGTATTTAGCTCGGAATTATTTGGTTCTCTCAGTTCAGTTTGATCAATGTCTAGATTTTCATCGGTTTCAGTTGGGTTGTGACTTATATCATTGCCGCCCCATACCGAGGTTGAGTCTTCGATAATTTCTCCGTCTTCGTTTTGTTCTGGCGGCAACATCTCAAATGCCATGGGCGATGTACGAAGCATCGGAACAAAGTCAGCGTTATGATCTTCTGGATTTTCTTGTTTTGAGCGCGCGATAAACCAATAACTTGAAAGGGCCAATATCGCCAAGGCAACAGACCAAAATATCGGCAGGCTATTTACCCCGAAAATTTCCATAAGTTGGCCAGCTAAAGCAGGGCCCATCATTGAACCAATACCGTTGATTAACAGCAGTTGACTGCTGCCTCCAAGCATATCTTTTGCATCAAGGTGATCGACCAGATGCGCTACCGCAACAGGGTAAATTGCAAAAGCAAGGCCGCCGTAGACAGCAATTACCACAAACATTGCATAGGGCAAACTGGATATCACAGACAACAACAAAGCTACGACGGCAGCCGCAGCGCTGATGATAAAAATAACTTTTCGTCGATCTTGGCCGTCTGAGAATTTACCCAAAGGGAATTGGAAAACAGCACCACCAACAATGGCGCAAGTAACAAAAGTTGCAACAGAAGAACTTTGGAATCCTATTTTAGAAGCATATGCAGCAGCTAGACCCCAAAATGCTCCCATAGCTAACCCGGAAAAAGCAGAGCTCAACACAGCAACTGGAGCCGCTTTAAATACCTGCGATAATTTTATGCGTGAAATATCGGTAACTTCGGGTTGTTTCATTCGAGTCCACGTTATCGGTGTCAAACTCAAACAAATTAAAATACTTGAAATTGCAAACAGCAAAAAAGTAATGGATGGATCGATACGCAGCAACTGCTGGGCGACTGCAAGAGCGCCAAGGTTTACGGTCATATAAATGGCAAACACTTTGCCGCGTTGTTCACTGGGTGTTTGTCCGTTTAACCAACTTTCAATCACTGTATACAAAATAACGAGAGAAATACCGGTAAATACGCGTAATACCATCCATGCGATTGGGTTTACGAATATCTCATGAGCTAACACTGTTGCTGCGGCAATGGCAGCACAAAATGCAAAAGCTCTGATGTGGCCCATACGGCTGATGATTGGTAGGGCTAAGTAGGTACCAACAAAGAACCCCGCAAAATAGCTCGACATGATCAAACCTAGGGTTGTAGAGCTATAACCTTCAATGCTGCTTCTTAACGCTAGAATTGTATTTAATAAGCCTGTGCCAAGTAGTAATAACGCAACTCCGGCGAGAAGTGCGCCAATTGGAATAATTAGTGGAACCATAACAATGTGATTTTTGACAATTTGAGTGGTAAGACAATCAATTCAAAACATGAGTTGACTACGAGTTTTTCTATAGAATAGCTTGAAAAACGCTCTTTCATACTTGAGCACTCTTCAATCTACAACGAACAACTGTTTAGCTCTGCTCGTATACTGGACTGATTATACTTAACCTATAAATGCTTACTACGATTGTTATGAAACAATTACATAAAAAAATTCGTATGCATGTAATGACTAAAGCGATTAACGTGCCAATAAAAATTGTATTTTAATTTTATCTATTAAATGACGAAAAATAGAGTACGAAGTTCTAATTGTGGCGCAAATAGCACTTTAATTTTGTGTTGCAGAGGTTGGGGATGAAAATAAACCCGTCAATATTTGAGATGTTTTTATAGAATTAACCTTCGAGTTGTAAATTTTACAAAAATCATTCTAATTTGAATAAACTGTAATTTCGTCAAAGTAGGTATTCGATGTTTGTGCTTTTCTCAATACTTAATTCCACTTTCAATTGGTGTTGAATGTAAGTGACGTATTGAATTTTTTTAGATGGAGATTTT
Organism: uncultured Alteromonadales bacterium; assembly: GCA_937864365.1. Lineage (GTDB taxonomy): Bacteria > Pseudomonadota > Gammaproteobacteria > Pseudomonadales > Cellvibrionaceae > Sessilibacter. The sequence continues at coordinate 8,931 of CALMJT010000195.1, forward strand.
AAATATTATCATGCAATGCATTTAAAATTTAATATGTCTTATTTATGCTTGTAGCCTATTGTTCGTCATATACAGTAGGCTTATTGATGTTAATTCTCAAATGAACGATATTGCGTACAATTAGCGCTCATTTGGGTGTAAATTTAATCATTTGTCAGTTTTTATGTTTTCTTAGGTTTAGGTTTTCTTAGGTTTAGATTGGAGAGCACGTTGAGCGAGATAGAAAAAGTACTGGGTATTTATACCTTATCGAAAAAAAGTCCGACTTTGGCCAATCTAAAACAAGCGCTGCCAGAACCCAGTATCCACGGTTATCAAGTCTGGTCATCAAGTTTTTTAATTATGGATTACCTTAATCAAGATCCGTTAAACAAAGGGTCGAAAGTACTTGATATTGGCTGTGGTTGGGGCATGTTAAGCATATTTTGTGCAAAAACATTTAAAGCAAAAGTTACCTCAGTAGACGCAGACGAGTGGGTTTTCCCTTATTTACGAGTTCATGCTGCAATGAATTCGGTAAAAATAACTACCAAAACTTGTCGATATGAAGATATTGATTCAACTTTATTAAAAAAACAAAATTTCATGGCCGGCGGAGATATCTGCTTTTGGGACGACTTAGTAAATCCTTTGTTTACGGTGATTAGTAATGCCGTTGAAAATGGAGTTGAACGCATAATTATCGCAGATCCGGGAAGATCGCCCTTTATGAAGCTCTCAAAAAAATGTAAGAAAGCATTTGGCGGTAAGTTAATCTCTTGGTCGATTACTTCGCCTAAAAAATACAATGGCTATTTGCTAGAGATAGACAATAGGAAACTCTGATTAACCTAGAGTTTCCCGCGACACAAGGAAGTGTCGCCAATTTCAAGAACTGTAAGTGATTGAAATTGTGAAGAAATTGGAAATCACATTTTCAATTTCTGTCCTCTGATTAAATCATGGATGAGTTAATCAGAGGATCCAATAGAAAGAACAAATAAGTCGATGTAATTTAGTTTTATACTTAGACTTTAAAACAATTACGGAAATGCACTTTTACCGTGAGTTTCGGTAGGCGGGAATGCATCATCGGCCTCTAGAGTTGTAGATTATTGAGTTGTGAATTATTTAAATGGTGCAGAAACTGAAAATCCTATTTTCAATTTTTGCCCTTTATTTAAATCCTGTTAAATCAAGAATGAGTTAATCAAAGGTATTTATCCAGAGAGATACTTATCGTCTAGTCAAGGGTGGAGATAGATACTCATGGTTTGACCCGCTATTTCTGTAACTCAATAAGCTCAAAAAAACCAGAGTCGTTCTCGACAGTATTAAAACCACTGACTATGGTGATTTATCGGAGAATCCGTGTTAACCACTTGTTTTTTAGCAACCATTTTCTAGCAAATAGATCAAACTTACACATGTAAAGTATCACATTCATTTTTTTGTACATTCGAGACGAATTTATTCAGTTAGAGTGATCATTAAACGAGTTTAGTACGTAAATCCGTTTGTTAGATAACACCCTTTTATTTTTTTGATTATTTTTATTTCCGTCAATTTTAAAGTAATGCTTTTTCAAAAAGTATATACCTTAACCATTAAATTATTTTTAAACGTGTACTTTTACTGCAATTATTTTCGTGCCAAGAAATTAATTGTACCATTTTTTATTATAAACACTAAGTTGTGCAGTGGATAACTCTGAAGCAATTATAGAAAACTCTGATTAACCCGGAGTTTTCATCGGCACAACGCTGTGTCATCAATATCGAGAACGGTAAGTGATTGAAATTGTGAAGAAATTGGAAATCGCATTGTCAATTTCTATCTTATGATTAAATCAGAGATGAGTTAATCATAGGTTCTTATAGATTCTCATTCATTATTGTGGTTAGGTGTCTTAGCATCGTCGAATTAGAGGTATTTATTCAGAGCCAATCGTTTGACGACGATAAAATCAATTTTTTCTTTAATAAGCAAAATTTAGTCTAGACTGACGTTAACGACCTTAAGGAAGGTTTTATTTTCATGACCCATGAAATACTGATCATTGGTGGCGACGGTGATCTAGCTTTACGTAAGCTTTATCCGGCGTTATTTGCTTTAGAAGTAGCTGATCAGCTGATTGATGTGGGGAAGATTACTGGCGTGTCTCGGGCGCTGGCCAGTAGAGAAGATCTTCTGGAACGTATGTTGCCTTGGCTTAAGTCACAAGCAACGTTTTCTGAAACAGCTTGGCTGCGTTTTCAGGACCGGATCACCTGTTTACAAGGTGATGCTACTAATCCCAGCACGTTAGAAATATTCAAACAGAATTGTGATGAAACCAGTTCAGTCATTGTATATTTTGCCATTCCACCGAAAATCTTTGGTGCAGTCTGTAGATCTTTAAAAGAAGCAGGACTTGCTAAACCAAGTACACGGCTGGTAGTAGAAAAACCACTAGGTTCAAGTTTGGAGACGTTCCTTGGCGTAAACGCAGAGATGCGTAATGGATTTTCAGAAGATCAGATTTATCGCATAGATCACTATTTAGGTAAGGAGCCAGTACAGAATTTATTGGCATTGCGTTTTGCGAATATCATGTTTGGCGCGGTTTGGAGTAATAACTTCATTGATCATATTCAGATAACCGTTGCCGAACGCGTTGGATTGGAAGGAAGAAAAGACTTTTATAATGATATCGGTGCACTTCGCGACATGGTGCAAAATCATCTTCTACAGGTTGTTTGTTTGGTAGCGATGGAGCCACCAGCAAGTCGTGATCCGTTTATGATTCGCGCCGAAAAACTCAAAGTTTTGAAGTGTTTGCGGCCAATTACTGCCGATAATGTGAAAAAATCTACCGTACGCGGCCAGTATACAGAAGGCTCGGTCAAGGGTGAGGTTGTTCCTTCGTATAATGAGGAACTCAATTCAGCCGATAAATCGGACACTGAGACATTTGTGGCGCTGCGCGCCGAAATAGATAACTGGCGATGGGCGGGAGTACCGTTTTATTTGCGCACTGGCAAGCGTATGCAAACCCATAAGTCCGAAATTTTGATTCAGTTTAAACCACCAAAGCATGTAATTTTTGGAGCAATGCACGAAATGAGTCCAAATCAGTTGCGTATACAGTTGCAGCCTGACGAGGGTATTACGTTGCATTTTTTACGTAAACAACCAGGGCTTGAAGAGTTAACACTTGAAGAAGTGGAATTGAATCTAACAGTCCCTGAAGCAAGAAAAAAATACAGTTACGACGCTTATGCTCGATTAATGGTCGAAGTATTAAAGGGTGATCAAACCTTATTTGTAAGCGCAGAAGAAGTTGAAGCCTCTTGGCAATGGATTGATCAAATCATTGAACAATGGCAAAAAGCGGGCATGAAAGTTCAGTCATATGCAGCCGGCACGGCAGGCCCGGTCGATGCTGCTGTGATGATGGCCCATGACGACCGTCACTGGAGCACTTTAGAATCATGACTTTTGAATTTAACGAGTTTAACAGCCGCCACGAATTAGAAATAAATCTTACCGAAAAGGTCGTAGCGTCACTTACAGCTGCCATTGAAAGCAAAGGTGTAGCGACTTTGATTCTATCCGGTGGGAACACGCCACAGGCATTTTTACACAATCTATCCGAACAGGATTTAGATTGGTCCAGTGTGTATGTCACCTTGGCCGATGAGCGTTGTGTGATGGAGTCTCATCCCGACAGTAACGCTGGCATGGTCAAACGAACTCTAATGCAAAATCTCGCAAAAGAAGTAAATTTTGTACCCTTATACATTCAGGGCGAATCGCAACTCAATTGTCATCAACGCTTTATTAATCATCGAGTTTTATGTGAAACCTATGACGTCGTTATTTTAGGTCTTGGTGAAGATGGACATACAGCATCGATATTTCCGAAAGCCATTGAACGCGATCAAGCGCTTAACATTGATACCATGTTTAATGTACTTTTAACCAATCCAGTTACCGTTAAACCATTACGATTGACCCAAACCAGAAAACGTTTGTTAAACACTAAAAATCTACTGTTGCATTTTGTCGGTGAAACCAAGAAAAATATCTTTGATTTAGCAGCTCGAGAACTTAACCCTAATTTACCTATCAGTTATTTTATTCATCAAAAAATAACGCCTTTATCAGTTTATTATTCACAGTCGTAATAGGAAACTCTGGTTAACCTAGAGTTTCTCGCGACACAAGGATGTGTCGCCAATTTCAAGAACGGTAAGTGATTGAAATTGTGAAGAAATTGGAAATCGCATTTTCAATTTCTGTCCTCTGATTAAATCATGGATGAGTTAATCAGAGGTTCCAATAGTTTTTTATTAGCAGTTGAATTAATTATTGATAAAAAATAGCGTAAGCCTAGCAGTCAGTCGCTCTGCAAATTTACGTATTGAATGGTGTGGTCAAAATACTAAATGAATTACGAGACTATTCAGCGAGTAACGTAATTCATTATTCAGAGAAGTCATCGATCTCGACAAGAATATCTTTGGCGAACGCAAAATGCATTGTAGAACACGCCGCCAAGAAAAACTGTAGTTCTGAGATTTAACCTATAATGCCGCGTCGAGTTCTGACTGTGGACAGTTTAAATTTGCTCTCAGTATTTTTCTGAATTATTTCCCAATATCAGTTTTGACCCAACAGGAGCAGTTTACCTACAAAAAACGTTGTTTGTGTGATCGATTATTGGATAGGAATTTCTGCCACCTGATTAATACATGGATGCGTTAATCAAAGGTTCCGATAGTGTCAAAGATGGAATAGATATTTACGACGAGTTAAAAACTACTGAATTATCAAATGCCGCATGTGCCTTTAAAAGGCCACGACAAGTGTCTTTAAAAGGCGGTAAATAAATTGAGTTTATTTATTACTATCGAATTCAAATGCCCAATATTTTTGCATTTCTAAGAACATAAACGAGGCCGACCAAGTAATTAATACCAATCCACAAAGTGCTTCGATGCCCGATAAAAATCGAATAGGACCAAAGGGTTCTATATCGCCCGTTCCTAAAGAAGTGAAATTGGTCAACGAATAGTAGGCGCAATCGAGTAACGAACCATCAAAATTACCACGCAACTCGCCAATACCATCGTATTGCAATAGTCCATAATAAAACACAGCAAAAACCCAAACTTCTATGGTATGCGCTGTCATATTACCAAGTACGCCTAGAACTATTTTTAAGCGAGGTCGAACGGCGAGTAGGGGTAATTTTTTAAATAAAAATCGTAAAATTTCGTAATGAATAATAACCGTAAGAGAAACAACAATACTATTGATCAGTAAAATTAACACGATTTAACGGTATTTCTTCTAAATTAGTTTAAATGCCCATTTTTCCCAAAATATCCATAACTTCACGAATAAGTCGCGCTGCATCAGGATGATCGGTTTCTAGCTCGGCAGTCTTTTGATTCCAATGTTCAAGTAATCCTTCGTCGAGGTCCGTACCAAGAACGGGTTCGTTCATTTTTGTTAATACTTCGTCGATGAGGTTTAAATGCTGATCAGTTTGAGCGTGTACTAATGCTTTTTTTTCCGCTTCTAAGGCTGCTTTCAACTCAATTAAACTATCGTTATTGTTGCTCATAAGTAAAACTCCGGTCTATCACTTATTTTAGCGGTAGATTATCAGAAATTACCACACCGTGCTTGGCTTTGGTTAAATGATTCTAAACCAAGCGACTCCGATTTTATGGTCACATTCACAGGTCTTGATAGAATTCAAAGCTTAGATAGAGAGATTCTTAAGAATAAAACTGAATTAGATGTGCGAGGATTGTTTGTCGGTTTTGAGGTTACGAATTATTGAAGTGCATTAACGAAAAAGGCCGCAGTTACGCGGCCTTGAAGAATACATTGGATTATTTCTGCAACAGGTTCTCAGAAGCATCTTGCCAAAGCTTTTCGGAATTTTGCGTATTGTGGTCAAGTTTATCCGGATTAAATGGCTCTGGATGATAACGCAGGTATTCAGATATTACATTTCCCCAAGATTGCTCAATGGTTCTGCGAATACGAATACTGCGGCGGCCACTTTGGAATAGCTTGGCTTGGATATCGGGAGTAGGGTAGATGGTAGGATCGTTTTTGATCTCGTCATCTACATACTGAAGTGAATTAGTAACGGCATTTGCATACCAAATGTAATTGGTATTTTTCGCAGCGATTTCGGGACGAAGCAAAAAGTCGATAAACTTAAGCGCGGCGTCTTCGTTACGAGTTAATTCGGGAATGGCCAGCATGTCTACCCAAAAAACTGTGCCTTCTTTTGGAATAACATATTTGATTTTGACACCGTTATCAGATTCTTCGGCATTAGCCATGGCTTGGAAAATATCACCACTCCAACCAATAGCAACGCAAATCTTACCGTTAGAAAGATTGTCCAGAAAATCTGCGGAATCGAATACGTTCACGTACTGAGACAATTGTTTGAAAAAGTCACCAGCAACATTTAGGTAGTCTGAAGTTTCTTCAGAATTGGGGTCTTTTTTCAGGTAATTTAAACCAATTGAAAGCATTTCTGTGGGTTCATCTAAGAACGATACACCGCAAGCACTCAATTTTTTTAGATTTTCGGGTTTAAAGATTAGGTCCCAGGAGTTTACCGGCGCATTAGGTCCAAGAATTTTACGGACCTGCTCTACGTTGTAGCCGAAACCGGTTGTGCCCCACATATAAGGTACGCCATGGGCGTTTTCGGTATCGAGTTTTGCAATATTTTTTAAAAACGTTGGATCAAGCTCGCTGTAATTTTTTAATTTACTTTTGTCGATCTGTCTAAATAATCCGCGCCGAAGTTGCTTGGCCATAAAATCAAGGGAAGGTACCACGACATCGTAATTGCCGCCGCCAAGGTTGATTTTTTCTTCAACTTCAAGATTACTGTCATAAGTATCATAGATGACATCGATACCAGTTTCTTCTTCAAACTGACTGACAACGCCTTCGCCGATGTAATCACTCCAGTTGTAGACTCTCAGAGTGTTGGAATCATCTTGAGCGATTGTGTTTAAACTTATCGAGGCTAAAAAAGTAGCGGTTAAAAAACCTAGCTTCCTCATGTCGTTAAATCTCCTTGCGCGCAATTTAAACCCTTTTATGCCTACTAGAGTAATATTTGCTCAAGTTAGCGGGAATATATGGATTTTTACGGTTTAATGTTTGACGGACTTCAAATAAATTCGCGAAAACGCGATACTCTAGCGTATATTTTTTAGGGTGCAATGATTCTTTAAAATGTTTTTGATTTTTTGATTGAATAATCAAAAAAATATAAATTTTTCAGAGTTAAATTCCACGATCAACGAAGAGATCCTTTACTCACACGACCGGAGCCTATTTGTACGTTATTTTTGTCTAGTGTGAATAATAATCTGGAACGTTTTCGATATCACGCAGAGATTAATCGATCAAAGAACTGGCTAATAAGCACTTTATGCAGTAGTTTTACGTATATATGCTAAGACTGACAGTATAGCTACTTTTAAATAACCACAAACAGCAACAATTACTTATTGTTATTTTGGTATTTTGCCCTAAACATCTAGAAAACCGCCAACGCTATAGCGTTTGGTTATGAACTGCTGGGAAACATTACCGCTCAAGTGTTCGTTTAATGTTCGACGAGAAAACAGCAGAAACACGTAAATGGAAAGAGAATTTTGCCCAGAAAAAAAACTGTAGATAAAAACAACAATTCTAATAGCACATCAATACCCGCGGTCGACCCTCACGCTACCCGCGAGGCCGAACGCTACGAAAATCCCGTCCCCAGTCGCGAATACCTACTTGAAGTAATAACTAATCATCAGGGCCCCATTACCCACGAGCAGATATGTGAGGTTTTGGCGATTACCGATGAAGATTTAGTCGAAGGCGTTCGCCGGCGTTTAATTGCTATGAGCCGCGATGGACAAATAATCAGTAATCGACGCGGCGCGTTTGGCGCACTCAGTAAAATGGACTTGATTCGCGGACGCGTTCAAGGGCACAAAGATGGTTACGGTTTTGTTATCGACAATGAAGGCGGTGAAGACGTCTATTTAGCCAATCGCCAAATGCGCGCAGTATTTGATGGCGATGAAGTAGTAGTTCGTGCCGACCGACGCGATAGACGTGGCCGTAAAGAAGGTACCATTGTTGAAGTTATAACCCACAACACGACGCAAATTGTCGGTCGCGTTTTTAGCGAGTCTGGAATCCATTTTGTACGCCCAGACAATCCTCGACTGACCCACGACGTTATGGTAACCAAAGAAATGCTCTGCGGTGCTAAGCGCGGTGAGTATGTTGTCGTAAAAATTCTACAACAGCCCAGTAAAGACAGTTTGCCCACTGGTGAAATCACTGAAGTGCTAGGCGCCCATATGGCACCGGGCATGGAAATCGACGTAGCAATAAGAAGTCACGGTATTCCGAGCATCTGGCCTTCAGATGTATCTGCCGAAGCCGAATTGTTACCCGATGAGGTCGATGATCTCGATAAGCGTAAACGCGTTGATTTGAGGCATTTGCCTTTTATTACTATTGATGGCGAAGACGCTCGTGATTTCGATGATGCGGTGTACGCGGAGAAAAAACGCTCGGGCGGATGGCGATTGTTTGTTGCCATTGCCGATGTGTCTCACTATGTAAAACCTAACAGTGCCTTAGATCGAGAAGCCATCAACCGTGGTAATTCCGTTTACTTTCCCGATTTTGTAGTGCCGATGCTTCCCGAGGCATTATCAAACGGTTTGTGTTCGCTCAATCTTCACGTCGATCGCTTGTGTTTGGTTTGCGAAATGACGGTAAGTGCACAAGGCAAGGTCAGTGGTTTCCAATTCTACGAGAGCGTTATTCATTCTCACGAGCGCTTAACCTATACCAAGGTTGGGCAGATGATTGACCAGAAGAGTGATATCAATAGCGGTATCCGTAAACAGTATCATCACGTCGTTGGGGTAACCGACGAGCTTTATCAGCTCTATCTAAGTCTTCGTACAGAAAGAGATCAACGCGGCGCGATTAATTTTGAAACCGTTGAAACTCGAATCTTGTTTGATCAAAACCGAAAAATTGAAAAGATTGTTCCTGTTCAACGCAACGACGCACACAAACTCATTGAGGAGTGTATGCTCTGCGCGAATGTTTGTGCGGCAAAACTGCTTGAAAAAGTCGAGTTAGAAGCACTATTTCGCGTTCATGAAGGGCCTTCTGACGAAAAGCTGGAAAATCTTCGAGAGTTTCTTGCCAGCAACGGTATTTCCATGCGTGGCCGAGGTAAGCCTAAACCTTCGGACTATCAAACCATTTTGGATTTGATCAGTGATCGACCCGATGCGCATTTAATTCAAACAGTAATGCTAAGAAGCATGTCGCAGGCGAAATACCAGCCCGATAATCAGGGCCACTTTGGTTTATCGTACGGTTCTTATACACATTTCACGTCTCCCATTCGTCGTTATCCAGATTTATTGGTGCACCGTGCGATTCGGTTCTTGTTACGTAATAGTGCCGATGCAGTGGCATACGTCGAGTTAGCACCGAAAAATTTAAAGTCCATCAAAGGTGCCGCAAAACTCAAACGTGAGCAAATCTATCCCTATGACATGGCCGCTATGCTGCAATTGGGCGAACAATGCTCTCTTACAGAACGTCGTGCCGATGATGCAACGCGAGAAGTGGTAAGTTGGCTGAAGTGCGAGTATCTGCAAGATCGTGTCGGCCAGGAGTTCGAAGGTATTGTTAGTGCCGTAACCAATTTTGGCTTATTTGTTGAGCTTAAAGATCTGTACGTAGAAGGTTTGATTCATGTAACGGCGTTACCTGGCGACTATTATCACTACGAACCCGCACATCACCGTTTAATTGGCGAAAGAACGCGCAAAGTCTTTCGTTTGGGTGACGAGTTAGCGGTTAAAGTTGTTGCCGTTAACTTAGATGAGCGCAAGGTAGATTTCGAATTAGTGCGAGAAAAATCTACCAGTAAGAAGAGCACTAAAATCAGCCCCAAAGCGAAATTACTCGCTGGCATGAACTCGCAAGGGCGCCAGAGTAAATCTGGTGGAAAAAAACCGGCAGCTGCGGCTAATGGTTCCCGAAAGCGTACAGCCAGCCAGACGCCAACGAGCGATTCAAGAGCGCTGAAAAAGAACCTAATGGCCCAAGCGCGTCAAGAACAAAAGCAAGCTGCTGAGATCTCAAAAGACTCTTCTTCAGAAAGTCGCACAAAGCCTAAGCGGGCAACCCTGCAATTGAGCAATTTTGTAGACACAGCTCCCGACGGTCGGAAATCTAAGTCGTCAAAACGGCCAGCCGTGGCCGCAAAGGCAGGCCAACCCAAAAAGTCCTCGGGTAAGAAAAAAACGTCAAATGCTAAAAGCACGGTTAAAACCGGTAGAAAGCCAAAGTCGTGAATCCTTAAGTGGCTCAATATTGAGGTTGTCTACTCACTTTGGGAGCCACTTATTCCTGCAATTGACGGTCAATTCGCGGACTTGGATTAACAGATTCTAATCTGCCTACGTGGCCTTGTTTTAATACCGAATTGTTTCAGATACGAATTCAATTAACAGCTTGAGCAAAAAGTCTTTAAAATGCGCGCTTTACTGCATTGAGAAGAGAATTTGCTTTGTCTAATTTAGAATCCGTTTTTGGATTGCACGCCGTTCATTCGTTGCTCAAATCCGCTCCACATAGGGTGGTAGAACTTCGTGTTCTTAAAGATCGTAATGATCGTCGTATTCAGCAAATTTTAAGTCTTGCTGAGCAAAATGCCATTCCTGTTCAAACGCTTAAACGCGCTACTTTAGATCAGCAAATTGATGGTAATCATCAAGGCGTTGTTGCACTCGCCAAACCCGGTGAAACCTACGACGAATCACATCTAGGCACCTTATTAACGGCTGTTGGCAGCAGAGCATTGTTCTTAGTGCTCGATGGCGTAACGGATCCTCATAATTTGGGCGCGTGTTTACGAAGTGCCGAAGCCGCGGGTGCTCATGCTGTAATTGCGCCTAAAGATAATTCTGCTTCACTAAACACCATTGCCCGAAAAGTCTCCAGCGGCGCTGCGGATACCATTCCGTACATCACGGTAACTAACCTAGCTCGTACTTTAAAATCTTTACAAGAACAGGGCGTTTGGGTGATTGGGGCGGCAGGCGAAGCAGAGACGGAATTATATTCCATGGATCTCTCAGGCTCCGTTGCCTTGGTAATGGGCGCAGAGGGCAAAGGGCTGCGTCGTCTAACGCGCGAGACCTGTGATTATTTAGCAAAACTGCCCATGGCCGGTGAAGTGTCTAGTTTGAATGTTTCAGTTGCCGCAGGAATTTTTCTGTTTGAGGCTGTGCGCCAACGTCGATAAGACTAAATTTTTTTATCTTGCGGTATTAGTCAATAATTCGTCTATTGATAACGCTAACCTTTAGAAAATATGCACGGTAGTCGAAGTAGCTTGTGATTTTGAATCAGCATATCAACATGAATAGCAACACATTAACGTTAAAATCGTATATCTGGGTAAACCCTTTTAGAAATTTAATCGTCTAGAGATAAAACCCAAAGTCATAAAACAAAATTGTTTTTTCGAATGTGCTTATATCACCAAAAATAAATACATTTGTCCTAAAACGATCACTGAAATTTGATTTTGGATTTTAGATGGGAGCGAGAGTTAGTTATTTGCACCGATAGCATAGGTTCAATCTAATAAACGCTCGTGATTAAGAGGAATCGTTTATGTTGATTTCTACGTTTAGATCTCGATAACGTCGATTTTTATTATCAAGTTATCAATACAAAACGATTTCGTCGATGGAGTACACAAGACCTTACTTGTACTCATAACTTACTCACTTAATTATCAAGCCTTACAACAAGGCTAAATGGAATCACCGTTCGTAGTATAACGTTTTGAACATTGGAGTTATAAACGCAGTGACTACAAAAATGGTTAGTTACTGCGTCTGTCTATAAATTGGGAATATTATGAAATCTTCGGGATTAAAAAAATTTTTTAAGATCGCAGTACCTGTTTTGATTATTGTGGGTGGTTGGGGTTTATCCAAAATAATCGTTGCTGTGGCAAGCCCAAATGAAGAATCTACGGTTATTGATTCAATACCCACTGTTAAAGTGGAAAACGCCGTCGGCGAAGACTATCAGATGGTACTTACCGCTCATGGCGAAGTTGAGCCCATAGAAATCACACAGCTTTCAGCCAAGGTTTCGGGTGAAGTAACTAGCTGGCACGAGAACTTCATTGAAGGTGGACTGATTCAACGTGGTGAACTGCTCTTTACCATCGAAAAAGATCTGTATGAAGCCGCTGTTCTGCAAGCTGAGGCCGCTTTAATTTCCGCCGAGGCTGCTTTAATAGAAGAAGAAGCTATGGCCGATGTTGCTCGTGATGAAGCCAAGCGTAATCCAAATAAAAAATATACCGACCTGTTTCTGAGAAAACCGCAAATTTTAAGCGCAAAAGCCGCGGTTAAATCGGCAGAAGCGCAACTCAAAGCTGCCAAGCGCGACCTTGCCAATGCTGAAGTGTACGCACCCTTTGATGCATTGGTTGTTGCCCGTGATATCGGCGTTGGCCAGTTCTTGATTGCAGGCTCTTCGGTTGCAACAATTTACAACATTGAAAGCGCAAAAATTGTGGCACCAATCCCAGGATTCGACAGTGTCTTTTTACCAGAAAGCTTAAATGGCACACCTGTTTCGGTCTTTGATCAAGGATTAAAGGGTGTTGAACGTAACGGTTTTATCAAACACGATTTAGGCGTTGTCGACCAAGACACACGTATGTCGAGTTTGGTCATTGAAGTGAAAGATCCTTACAGTATTGATTCTGGTCTTCCGGTTTTAAAATTTGGCAGCTATGTTTCTGTGCGGTTTGCCGGTAAAACGCTGCCACATGTTTATAAGTTACCGCAAGATTTGGTCAACAATAAAACGGTATGGGTGGTAAACAGTGATCTTCAACTAGAGCCAAGAACCGTTCAAGTAATTCGTGAAGAAGATAAATATTTTATTATTAATTCTGGCCTTACCGATGATGATCGAATTGTCACTACACCACCGGAGTACCCACAAAAAGGAATGCCGGTAAAAATTCAGGATTCAACACCAGAAAGCCCAGAAACCGACTCGCAAACCAATCTGAGTTCCCTCTAAGTTAATCACGGGATTTTACAGACATGACTGATATTCAAGACAGTAATTACTTAAGTGATGTCGAAAGCGCCGCAGCCTTTGAGGACTCAAAAAAAGGTGTAATCGGTTATTTCGCTCACAACCCCGTCGCTGCAAATTTGCTAATGGTGACGGTCATTATTCTTGGTTTATTTAGCTATTTCACTCTGCAACGGCAGATGTTTCCTAACATCGAAACCAACAGAATCGAAATTCGGGCTACCTATCCGGGCGCTTCTCCGCGTGAAATCGAAGAAAGTATTCTGGTTAAAATAGAAGAATCTTTAAAAGATGTAACCGAAATTGAACGCAGTATTTCTAGAGCATTTCGAAGCAGCGGTTCAGTTTCTTTAGAAATTGATAGCGAAGAAAGTCTGACAGACGTTCTAGACAAGGTAAAACTGCGAGTCGATGGAATTGCTACATTTCCTGCGGCAATGGAACCTTTAGTTGTTTACCAACGCGAATTCCAACAGCCTGTACTTGATTTATCGTTGGTGGGTGATTTACCTGTTTTCGAATTAAAACCTATTGCGCAAGAAATTCAAGACGAACTGCTGCAATTATCAAACGTAGCTTTAGTGGAATTAAACGCGCCAGAGTATGAAATTGGTATCGAAGTTCCGCCTGAAACTTTACGTAAATACAATTTAACAATTGCAGATGTTGCGCAGGCTATTCGCGAATATTCCACCAATATTTCTGCCGGTGAATTACGAACCGGTTCGGGAATTATTTCGGTGCGGGTTGAAAATCAAGCCTACCACGGTGAAGACTTTTTGGATATTCCCGTAAAACTGGGTGCCAACGGTGCCAAAGTATTATTGGGCGATATCGCTGTTATTAAAGACGGATTTGAAGAAGGTGAAAATTACTTCAAATATTCCGGTCTTAACGCGGTACATATGAATGTAAATGCAACGAAAACACAAAGTGTTGAACACGTTGCCGACAGCGTTTACAAATACATTGAAAAGAAAAATGCCGAATTACCCGAAGGTATCGAGCTAAAAGTTTTGGTTGATGTAACCTATTATCTGGATGCCCGTTTAAACATGATGCTTGAGAATTTAGCACTGGGTGCTGTTCTCGTGATGATTATGTTGACCATCTTTTTGCGATTTAAACTCGCATTGTGGGTAATGGTAGGCTTGCCAATTTGTTTCCTTGGCGCATTACTGTTAATGCCATTGCTGGGCGTAACCATCAATATTGTGTCTTTGTTTGCCTTTATTATGGTGTTGGGTATTGTCGTTGACGATGCCATTGTAATTGGCGAAAGCGTATATACCGAAATTGAAAAAAATGGCGGCGGCGTAGTTAGTGTTGTAAGAGGTTCACGTAAGGTGGCAACACCCGCAACATTTGGTGTATTAACCACCATGGCTGTATTCGCGCCATTTACCTTGTCATCCGGCCCCGAAAGCGCGTTTTTCTTCGGTATTGCCGTGGTTTCAATGTTGTGTTTGTTCTTCAGCTTGGTCGAATCAAAACTGATTTTACCTGCACACTTGGCACACACTCATTTTACACCGCCTAATCCTAATGGTTGGCGAGCAAAATTTAATAATCGATTCAACCATTTTGTAAACGTTAAATATAGAAAAGTTGTTGAGTGGTGTACTCGTAATCGTTGGCCGGTTTTCGCAAGCCTGATTGCGTTTTTTATCATGAGTTTAGCGCTTGTTACTTCAAACCTCGTGCGTGTTATTCCCACACCTCAGGTGCCTCATGATTTTCCAAGTATTGTTGTAGAAATGAATGAAAACTCTTCCGACGAAGCTATCGTGGAAGCGCTACAAACCATCGAAAAAGTGGTTTGGAACGTAAACCAAGAAGTTATTGAGGAATATGGTCGTCCTGTTGTTCGAGATGTTTTAGCGTTCAATATCTCTCGTGACGAAGGTCGTTTGTTGATTCCTTTGGTTGACGAAGAAGTTCGAGATTTAAACGCATTTGATCTTTCTCGCAAATGGCGTGAACAAATGCCGGTTATCGCAGGTATGCGTTCGGTAAAAATTCTCGATGATGTTAACGATCAAGACGATGGCAACAACGAAATTGCTTATTTGTTCTACGGAGCGGATATCAATGAATTAAACGCTGCTGGTCGTGAATTTATGAGCATGCTAAGTCAACAAACCGGCGTGTTTGACCTAAGCTCAACTATCGATCCAGCATCAAAAGAAGTTCAACTAAGATTACTCCCGGTTGCTTACGACCTAGGTTTAGACCTAGCGGACATCGCGAATCAAGTCGGTGTGAGTTTTTACGGTGGTGAAGCGCAACGAGTTATCCGTAATGGCGACGAAATTCGCGTAATGGTGCGTTATCCAGAACTCACCCGTGAAGCGTTTTCTTCATTAAAATACACAGTAATTAAAACGCCCGCTGGCCGAGAAGTAATGTTAGGTGATGTTGTCGAACTGATTGAAGTTCAGGGTATCAGCTACATTCGTCGTGAAGGTGGTTATAGAAGTGTATATATTGGCGCCTCTATTGACGAACAAGTAATTGAACCGAGCGAAGTGGGTAAAAATATTCGCGAAAACATTTTGCCTGAGTTATTTAAGAAGTTTCCCAATGTTAAATCTAAACTCAGCGGTGATTTAGAAGAGCAACAAGCGCAGCAAATTGAGCAAGTGGCGTTCTTTTTCACCGGGTTGTTGTTGGTATACATTCTTTTAGCGATACCGTTAAAGAGCTACTCTCAGCCACTCATTATTATGTCGGTAATTCCGTTCAGTATTATCGGTGCACTATGGGGCCATTTCTTTATCGGCTTAGATTTAAGTACCATGTCAACCTTCGGTTTAATTGCTGCCGCTGGTGTTGTCGTTAACGATAGCTTGGTAATGACAGATTATGTCAATCAGTTAAGAAAAGAAGGCGTTAGTATTGCAGATGCTGTTATTGAAGCTGGTTGCGCGCGTTTCCGCGCGATTACGTTAACTTCGATTACAACGTTTGCTGGTGTAATGCCGATTATGTTTGAAACAAGTTTACAAGCAAGATTTGTTATTCCCATGGCCGTTGCTTTAGGCTCATCGGTTTTATTTGCGACTGTACTAACCTTGTTGATTGTTCCTTGTTTGTACTTAATCTTGGAAGATATCAAAGCTCTGTTTGGCAAAATATTCGGAGCAATATCTCGTATGGTTCGAAAAGTACCCGTGAACAATACCAGTGATACACCTGCAGAAAAGACCGCATAAGCGGTCTTTTCTTAGACTAACTGCCTTTCAAGATAGTACCATTCTCTAGCTAGGAAACTTTACGATATTGGTAAGGTTTCCCAGCACCTCCTCTTGTTTAATACAGCCTTTTATTCTGCGCAAACTGTATTTTTAATATCCCTAGCGATTTAATTAAGCAATCACCGAGTAGTAGAAACCCTGATTTTTCAGGATCTTGGGAAAATGTCACCTACTTAAAGAAGGTATGTCATTAAAGTTGTAGGGTAGGTCATTAACGCTGCGAATAAATTGGAATTGTATAAACAATTTCTGCTCTCTGATTAAACTACTAATTCAATCAGAGACTTCTATATATTGAATAGCGATATCAGAAAAATTTAAGCGTCAATCGCACTTCTTATTGAGCTGCTTTAAATCTTGATTTACCTGTAAAAGTGCTTTCATCGTGTTAGATTGAAATTCTCGCTGATACAAAATCCAAACAACTATGGCTACAGAAATAACAAAAAATATCGGATGAATAAACCAAGATAACGCCGCCATCGAAAAATAATACGCACGTAAACCAAAATTATAGCTGTGTGACGCTTGGTCTATTATTTTAGCACCATGGCGAACCAAAACTTCGTATTCCGACTGATCAGCATCTTTAGAAAATAACGGTGAGGCACCAATCATTACGCCACTAAAACCAAATTGTCTGAGTGACCAAGTGAACGTAAAAAAGGCATAAATAAAAATAAATGCTAGTAGAAGTAATTTAAATTGAACAAGCTCTGTAGAGTTATCTGCGGAGATATGCATACTCGATAACATATCACTAACCTGATCCGCAGAAGTAAGTGCCGTAACAATACCCGCCAGAACTAAAATGCTGGTACTGGCCATGAAAGCAACATTTTTTTCCAGATTTGATACGATAGATGCATCGGCTATGCGTTGCTCACGTTTAAGCATGGCTTCCATCCAACTCAATCTTAAACTGTGCATGGTTGAAGCAATACAGTGAGACTTTTTGGCCATGTGTCGAGCAAATCTCGCGTAGCCAATCCAACAGGTGAAAAACCAAATCAGACAGCCAAGATTTATCCAGTCGATGTTTTGTAAATTAACGGTGTAATTAGCGATAGTCATTTAATGTGAACAAGTTGTTTGTTGAGTTATAAATAGGCTGACTTTTCTTTATACCAATCAGCACACAAAAAGTTGAAAAAGTTGTCGTTAATTTTTAACAGTTTCAATTGCTTATGGTTATTGAAATTATCGTTATGTCTTTGTTTCGTAAAAATCTCAAGATTAATGAATGTTTCGAATATTTTATAACGAAATCAACTTTTATACCTAATCAACAAAACACCATTATTGCTCAAACACTTACTGTTTCAGTATGAATAATGATTCTCTAACATTGAATACTGACTAAACATCAGAATCGGATTTCTTATGTTTTTCGGCTTCATCACGTGAATCGAGCATGTCAGCGACTTGAGCCGGGTAGGGTTTTGCCCATAAAGGCGGGCGATGATAACGCCCAACGACAGAAGAGAGCGCAATGAATCCGATGATAGACCACAACACCTTTTCGAATTCGAGCACAAAACATCCAAAAAGCACCACTATGATATCCAAAACAAATGTGGTTTTACCCGGATGCCATTTAAAACGTTTTTCTAAAAACAACACCATAATATTGAATCCGCCTAGGGATGACCCGTGGCGAAATAAAATAATAATTCCAAAACCGACCAATAGGCCGCCAATTATTGCCGTCATAAAATCTTGTTCGGTATTGATATGGAAATACAACCTCAAGATTTCACTGATGCCGCTTAACAATGTAACACTAATGATCGTTCTTAATGTAAATGCCAGCCCCATCTGCAAGAGTGCAAGAATGTAAAAAGGTATATTAATTAAAAAGAAAATTTGACCGAAAGATAACTCGGTAATATTAATTAATATAAGACCAAGCCCCGCGGTACCACTGATCATCAGCTGTGCGGAAGCTAATATGTGAATGCCTAAAGCAACTAAGAAGCAACCTTCAAGAATTGAAAGCCATCGATGAGATTCTTTTAAATAACGCTCTTTACGCGCAGGTGTCATTTTAATTCCTTGGTGCTTGTGGCACTGGTATTTTTGCATGCATCAACAGAACGGATAATTCTGAAGCGCTTATGATGAAGATCAAATCTTCGTCTAATCTATAGCCAATCCTGCCTTAGTTGGGTAGTCGCAGGCGTTGGATTTGACTGAGACGTACTTTTGGTACACCTCTTCATACATATTTGAGGACTCTAAATGCGAAAAATATATAACACTTTTCGAAAC
>CALMJT010000196.1 GCA_937864365.1 uncultured Alteromonadales bacterium
ATTTTTAATGTTTATTCCAGCTAAGGCATAAAATAATTGTAAAAATTGTATTTAATATGAGGAATTTATAAAGCGACGTTACTGAATGAAACAAAAAATAGCGGCAGGAGTGTCAACAATATTAATTCGAAAAGGAGTAATATAAACAAATATCTTGATGTAAAACTGGCTTAAATATTCGAAAATAACAGCGCTGCATAAAGTACTATTTAATAAAATTTCTTTTAAAAGCAAGCAATTATATTCACACTATATCAACTAATCTATTTTAGGTGGCAGCGTTACTACATCAAACCAAAAATTATCCAATGCAATCACTACGTTAACAAACTGATTTAAATCTAAAGGTTTTACAATGTAGCCGTTGGCGTGTAAATCGTAAGATTCTAAAATATCTCTCTCAGACTCAGAACTTGTGAGTACAATTACGGGAATACGTCTTAATACATCATCACCTTTAAGATTTTCCAAAACTTCGCGCCCGTCTACCTTAGGTAAGTTTAGGTCCAAGAGTATTAAATCTGGTTTGCTGTGTTGCTCATAACCGGGTCTAGAAAACAAAATATTTAATGCCTCTTCTCCATCTTTAGCAATGCTAATACTATTTACAATCTTGGCTTCGGCAAAAGCCTCTTGCGTTAAAATTACGTCACCGGGATTATCTTCAACCAACAAAATATCTACAGATCGATTATTTTTCATTTTTTGGACCAAATCTTTGTTAAATTAAGTTAACGTTGACTTAGCGAAGAGCCAGAAAAAATTTACAAAAACTTCCGATTAAGCCATCGTTAATTTCATTAGACGAGAGAAATCAAAATAAAATTTCGATCGCTATGCTTTTTCAATAACTTGTTATCGTAAACACCGCCGAAAAATCGGAGCCTAGCAGTAACAATACTCCGATCAAAGCGTTTAGCGCTCAAGAACTCAGGGCCAACCAATCTATTCCCAACAAACTCGCTAAACTTTAGGGAGAGTAAAAACGAATTTACATCCATCACCAGAGTTAGCTTCTACCCAGATTTCTCCTTCTAAAGACTCAATTATTTTTCGACAGATAGATAAACCCATGCCGACACCTGAGTATTCATTTTTCCCGTGTAGACGCTTAAAAGGCTCAAAAATTTTCTCGGAGAACTCGGGCTTAATACCAATACCATTATCACTAACGGTAAATAACCAGTAATTACGTTTTGACTCGCAGGAAATAATTACTTCCGGCGGCACATCGTTACGTGAGTACTTAATGGCGTTGCCAATAATATTTTGAAAAACAGAACACAACCTAGCAGCACTGCCACGAACCTTCGGAAGTTTAGACCAACGAATGACCGCATTTTTATCCGAGATGCCCGATTCAAGATTGGTTAGTACCTGAGATTTTAATCGATCCAAATCAACAATTTGGTAAGTTTCAGATTCATCACCAACACGAGCATATTCCAAAAGATCTTTAACCAAACATTGCATACGTGTCGCACCTTGGCAGGCATGATCAATATACATTTCAGCAGCTTCTGTCAGAACATCTCCAGTCTTAAATCGTTTTTTAAGTAACGACATAAAACCAGATACCATTCTAAGCGGCTCTTGTAAATCATGAGAAGCCATGTATGCAAATCGTTCTAGCTCTTCATTAGCTTTAATGAGTTCGTTAATGGATTTCTTGATAGAAGTGATATCTTCTAGAGCACCAGACATGCTAACAGGGTTTCCGAGCTCGTCACGCACACTATCGCCTTTCATTCGAAACCATAACGGATCAGAATTCTTCCTGTGACAAACACGAAATTCAACATTAAAGTTTTCTTCGTTCAGTAAATGCGACTCTATTTTTTCTTTTATTAACTCTCGATCATCGTGATAAAGTGTATTTAACCAATTATTTAATGTATCTAACGACTGTTTATCTTTATTTTTTATATATAAAAGATCGCGAGCTTTGGGCGACAAATAGAACTCACCGGATAGAAGGTTGTATCGCCAGATACCAATATTTGACGCTTCAACGGCGGTTTCGAATTTTTCTTCACTCAAGGCCAATTGCGACTGAATATCTCTTAATTGTGTAATATCTTTGCTCAAAGATAAAATGTAACTCGTATCGGATTTATCTTTGAATAAAATCTTTTTCGTTAAATACGACTTTTCTATATTTTGATCAATGTTGTAACATTCTTCAAATTCACAGGGGTTACCATTTAACACCAAGGAATCTGGATCAAAAATTATATCAGACAAGCCTTTTAACCTTTTACCTTGAACTTTTTCATCCATATTTGAGGTTGAATACAAAGTTTTGCGAACTGGCATCACAGCAGAATCCGATAAAACAGACTCAGTGTAAGCCTTATTTGCTCGAACAATTTTTAACGATTCATCCTTCACTGTTAAAGGATCGGGAATGGAGTTTTGTATTAGATCCAAAAACTCCTCAGATTCTTCCAATTTATCGGTATATAATTTTCTTGAATGCTCACTGGATATCCACTGTGTCAACAGGCCCATAAAGCTTTTTTCACGACTTGACAGATCTGACGCCAATTTTTTAGTAGAATAAAATGACAAGGTTCCGTAAGGAAGACTGTTAATATAAAGTGTCGTACCAATATAGCCTTTTACTTTTACACTAGAAATTGCCGAGGGAATAATAAAATTAGAACTGTAATAAACACCGGGTTTACCAAAAATCGTGGAACAATAGGTTTCATCCAGAGAAAACACATCCCCGGGAGAAATATCTTCTAAGGCAAGCGAAGAAAAATAACGAATAATATAATCTTTGTCTCTAATTTCGCTGACAACTGCAAATTGAAAATCGAAATACTCTAAACCTAACAGCAAGATTTTATCAATTTTCTCTTGAGATGAACCTTGCAAATCGAAGGAAGTGGAATAAAGCTGATTAATAATAAATTCTTCGTTTTTTTCCTTATTGATATCTTGAATAAGACCCACTATTTTTTGCTGTCCATCAGAATCACTTTCTAATCGATTACCGATATCTTTTATCCAAACCCACTTTCCTGCTGCACCTCTTATTCTATAACTGACATTAAATTTCTCAGTTTTACAGGAAACAAAATTATTCCAGTGATAATTCAAAAACTCCAAATCATCGGGATGAACCAAAGATCGAAAATCTTTTAAAGACAAACTGGCATCAAACGTCGAGTAGATAATATTTTTTATACGCTCGTCTATATAAAACTTGTCCGACGAAAGATCATATTCCCACAACACAATACCTGTCGCATCAACTACACGCTCAGTTCTTTTTTGTTTTTCAATATAACTATTTTGATACTTTAAGATTTCTATATTTTTGTCTTCGATAATATTTTCGTATTTTTTTTGCTCAATACACTGTAAAATACTGGCTTCTAAATTGGTGGAAATTATTTTAGATTTAGACACATAATCAGACGCACCACTTTTTATCGCTTTTACGGCAACTTCCTCGCTACCCATACCGGTTAAAAGAATGACGGGTAAAAAAGGTTTATCGGAAACTATGGTACTCAATAAGGTCAGTCCGGTTTCACCGGGGAGAGAATAGTCCAACAAAATGCAGTCAGGCGTGTGCTCACTTAAGCAGAGCATCGCCTCTTTTGAACTCGCTGCTTTTAAAAAAAAATATTTGTATTTACTTTTTCTCGATAATGAGCGAGTAACATATTCAATATCATCTTCGCTATCATCAACGATCAATATAGTTAGTTGTTTACTAACGGGTAAGTTATCGGCTACATTCGATGTACCGATTTTGACGGCTTCAAATTGATTTATGCTCACGATTTTCAGTGCGATGTTGAGTTAATCTGTTTCGGCAAGATAGCAATACCAAACCAATAGTCTTGTATCTTCTTAATGGCTTCGGTTAAACCTTCAAATGAAACGGGTTTTTGAATATATGTACTCGCTCCTAGCTGATAACAATGTTCAATGTCTTTCTCATCTGCCGAGGTTGTTAAAATGATAACGGGTATTGAACGTGTTTTTGGGTAAGATTTCAGCACCTTCAAAACTTCACGCCCATTAATCCCAGGCATATTTAAATCCAGCAATATGATATTAGGGTTTATTAATTTCGTGTGTTCTTCGTCTTCTTCAGGCAAAATGAGATCTAAAGCTTCTTTACCGTTCTTGCACCACTTTATAGGGTTCATAAATCGATTTTTTTTGAAACTTCGTAAAGTCGCTTCATAATCGTCTTGGTTGTCTTCTACGATTAAAATATACGATAACTCTGTCATAATTCTATGTCTTTAATATTAAAATAAAAGATCGTGCCCAGACCAACACTGGACTCTACCCATATTTTACCATTGTGTTTTTCGATAATTTTTTTCACGAAGGTCAAACCCACGCCATTACCACGTTTTGTGTCATCTTCGGAATTTAACCGTTTAAATATCCTAAATATGTCGTTATAAAATTTTTCTTCTATGCCAATGCCATTATCTTTCACATAGATGGTAATTCCATCGATTCCGCGAGATGGCGCCGTGAGGTCACAGCCTATTTCAACTATTTTTTCTTCTTTATCGTTGTATTTGACGGCATTAATAATTAGATTTGAGAAGACTTCTCGAATTTTTATCGAGTCACAACGAACTTTAGGTAATTCACCATTGACAATTACCTTGCCGCCTTCTTGTTCCAAAAACTCTTTTAAATCGTCCGTAAGATTTGTGATTATTTTAGCAATGTCTGTTTTGGCTAGAGAATAGCTTTGACGCCCTAAACGTGAGAAATACAATAAATCATCAATTAATTTTTCTAAACGCGTGCATAATTGTTGAATTCGGTTAATTCGTCGCTTACCATCATCGCCTAATTTATCTTCAAAATCCTCAAATAGAAAACTGGCATTGTTCGCTAAACCACGTATGGGCTCTTTAAGATCATGGGACGCGATATAGGCAAAATCGTCTAGTTCTTGGTTACTTCTTTTCAACTGATTAATATAGTTATTAATGATTCTCTGACTACTTACTCGCTCTGTAATATCACGAATTGTACCTACATACTCGGTTTTTCCGTTAACTTCCATCTCGTTAACACCAAGCTCTATAGGAAAACATTCTCCATTTTTTCGCTTAGCCGATACCTCTCTTCCAACACCAATAATATTTCGCTTACCAGTTTTGTGATAATTCGACAAATACCCATCGTGAGCTTCATGGTATGGCGAAGGCATAAGAGTTTTGATATTTAACCCGATGATCTCTTCGGCTTTATAAAGAAATATTTTTTCGGCTGCTGGGTTAAAACTTTTAACTACTCCGTATTTATCGATGGTAATCACACCATCTAGAACCGTATTGAGCACGGTATCTAATTCTTTACGCTCTGCATCTATGATGTCTTGTTGACGTTTTTGGTAGCTAATATCTTTGAATATCCCTATAATATTTAATTCTTTACCTCGTTGAAAGTGATTGATACCCAGTTGCACGAAAACAGCTTTTTGTTCTTTTGTTTCAACTAATAGTTCGTATTGACGCCCTATCAACGATTCGTTAGTTTGATCTCCACCGACAATTGAATCGATGTATTGTGTAAAGAATTCGATATCACCAATCAGTTCACTAATATTTTTTTCTATTAAATCAGATCCTTCATAACCAAATAAAATATTTAATGCTTTATTGACAGCTAATATTTTTCCCGTATTACTAACAATAATAATTCCGTCAGGAATGGCGTCCATTAGCGAACTGCTGGTTAGATCAGAAAACACATCCCCCGTGATGTATTCCATAGAATGCACTCTAAGATGGTATATAAAGGTGGTTTCACATAATTTAGAAATTTCTGCTACCCTAACAGTAGACTAGCAGCATCGGTTTAGCCAAAGTTCAAATGTAAAGTTGAGACGTTTTTTTAATTCATTCAATCGAAATAGAATATGGCATCCACAGACTCCCCCCCAGAATCGGAAGGTTCTGTTTCTAAATTATTTGTTGATAAGTTAATCTACGGAATCACTCACGATTTAGGCGCATCTGCTCGCCAAATGCATCAATTTTCTCAACTTATTGCTAAACAACAAGCCTTACGTGAATTACCTCAGATTGCTGTATGGCTAGATTATTTAGCAATTTCCAGTAAAGATTTTCAAGAAAAGATATTAGCCCTATCTAACTTGAGAGGTATTTCTAAGTCTAAAAATAATAGAATTTATACCAATCTTAAAGATTTAATTAATAGTCATATTAATGATTTCTCAGCCTTATCCAACGACGCTAATATCGATTTTATAAATCACGATATATTTGCAACCGTAAATGTCGAGCATTGGAATTATCTTGTGACGGCATTACTCCAAAATGCTCTAACATTTAGGAAAATTGAAGAGCCTAAAATAGAAACAAAAATAAAGATTCGACTAACCTTAGATGGTTCCATTCTCATTTTTACAATTGAAGACAACGGAATTGGTGTCAGACAAAATAACCACGAAGACCTGTGTAGACCTTTTAAACGTCTATGTGCAAATAACGAATATCCGGGTTTAGGTGTTGGTTTAACAATTTGTTGGTATATCGCAGAACTTAATAATGGACATATCGGATTTGAAAATTCTGATATGGGCGGTTTAAAAGTTGTCTATCAACAACCCACAAGCATCGAGTAACAACTTTAGAAAAATATAATTTATGTCAACAGCAATTGAGAATCGAACCGTGGAGAGCACTATCGTTGAAAGCCAGAATATTTTTCTTATGGCCGAAGATAATCCCTTAGATGCCGAAATTTTTTCAGAAATGTTAAAAAATTCCTTCGGTAACCGGTACTCCATTTTTTGTGTTGATCGATTTAAAAAAATTCTTCAAGCATTAGAAACCAATTCTTTTAACGCTCTAATTCTTGATATGAATTTACCTGATAGCTCTGGCGTTAATAACGTAGTTGAAATTGGCGAGAAGTTTCCAAATCTACCCATCATTGTTTTAACCGGTGACGACGATATACAAAAAGCCATAGATGCTTTGCAAAACGGTGCTCAAGATTATTTATCAAAGAATCACGTTACCCCAGAAACTCTAGAACGGAGTCTTAGATACGCTAGTGAGCGAAAGCAGATCGAGCAAAAACTTAAGTTCGCTTTACAAGATGCCGCATTTAAAAATATTCAATTAGAAGCGCAAGCAAAACACGATTCGTTAACAGGCTTGGCCAACCGCACTTACTTTGCCGATGTCGCCTCCCGAGTTATTCACCGAGCCAGACGCTATAAATGTTTAGCAAGTCTAATGTATTTCGATTTAAACGGTTTTAAAAAAATTAATGATAATTACGGCCATGTAGCAGGTGATGAGTTATTAAAACAGGTTTCTAATCGTTTAATGTGCATTGTCAGAGACACTGAGTTCTTGGCACGCATGGGCGGCGATGAGTTTGTAATCATTACTGACCTATTAAAAGATAAAACCGAAATTTATCCGCTGTTAAAACGCATTCAACAGCAGTTCGATACACCATTTAAAATTGGCCCTCACGAAATTAGCGTGAGCACATCCATTGGTATTGCGTTTTACCCTGAAGCTGACTCTCTGGATTTACTCATTAAACACGCCGATTGTGCGATGTATGAGGCAAAATCAGAGCCTGAAAAATCCATTTGTTTTTATTCTGGTAAATTAGCGGCACAGTATGCAAGAACCCAGAAAATTGAATCCAGTTTTACTAAGGCCATTGAAAAAAACGAATTAGTAGCATTTTTTCAACCTATTATCTCGGTTAGCGATCCGGATTTGGTTTATGTTGAAGCTCTGGCCCGCTGGCATTCCTCCGAGCTCGGTAATATTAGCCCTTCGGAATTTATTCCCATTGCTGAATCGACGCCTACAATTAATAATATAACTCAGATTATTTCGCAAAAAAGCAGTCTATTGAGCCAAGGTTTAAGAATCATGGGCTTACCATTGCAAAAAATTGCGATTAACGTGGATGCATACCAATTAAGTGACCCTCATTTTTCAAGAAGGCTTCTGAATCAAATTGAGATTTCTCACCTTGAACCCAATCAAATTTGTTTAGAACTCACCGAGCGTCAAGTTGTACAAAATATTAATCAATGCAAGACACAAATTGAGCTTTTACGCAGGGAAGGAATAACTTTAGCGTTAGATGATTTCGGCACCGGTTATTCCTCTATTACTTATCTTTTGGATTTACCATTTGATGTGTTAAAAATAGATCGAATTCTTATTGCCGATATTGATAAAAACACCAGAAACCAAGCCTTAGTTGCCGGTATTGTAGAAATGGCGCATCGGTTAGATATGAAAGTTGTGGCGGAAGGGATTGAGAGTAACTGCGAAAAAGATGCCGCTATTAACCTTGGTTGCGATTTTCTCCAAGGATTTTTCTATTCAGGCCCAATGCCTCTAGAAGAGGCTCTATTGTTTTTTCAGTTAAAAAAATAAGGTTGCGATTGTGTTTAATAACCTCTGAGTTATTCAGAGGTTATGCCTGTCATGTAGATTGTTAATGACTGAAAAAAAACTCTTAAGGCTGCATTCACATCTTCTGGAATAACAGATTCGTCAGGATGATGACTGAGTCCTCGCGGACTTCTTAAAAATAACATCGCCATCGGACAAATCTCTGCCATTGCCATGGCATCATGCCCTGCACCAGACGGTAAATAACGAATGGGCAAGCGACTCATGAAAACCGTATCAATGGCTTGGGCAAACACTTCTTGAAAACTCTGTTCACACATCACGGCCGCGGCACGGTGAGTATGACTCCAGCTTAATTCTAAGTTTCTTCGTCCGGCGATGACTTCACTGGTGTCGTTGATGGTTTCAATCACTTGATCACGCAACTGATCATTTTGCGAACGTACATCCAGCGATAGTAGTGTTTGGCCTGAAATGACATTAACTGCACCGGGTTTGGTAAACATCTGCCCAACGGTCGCAACTAAATCACCACCAACGGTGTTAGCGATTTTTTCAATGGCGAGGGTTATTTCTGCGGCACCGCATAAGCTGTCGCGACGTAAATTCATGGGCGTAGTACCGGCGTGACCGGCCTGACCTTTTAGCTGAATGCTCGCGCGTCTTGCACCGGCAATACCCGTAACAATACCAACGGGTAAGTCTTCGGCCTCTAATACCGGGCCTTGCTCAATGTGTAATTCCCAAAATCCTAACACTTTCTCGGAATTTAATTTGGCATTCGCGCATTGCTCTGGATCTAAACCAAAGTTTTTAAGCGCTTGTGCCATGGAAATGCCGTCTTCATCGGTAACGGATAACCAATCGTCTTGCCATAAACCCGCCAGCGCTTTTGAGCCGATCAATGTGGTGCCAAATCGAGTGCCTTCTTCGTCGCAAAAACCGACGATTTCGATCGCATGATCAAAGCGAATATGTTTTTCGTTTAATTCGCTAACAAGTTCAATCGCCGATAAAACACCGAGAATACCGTCGTAGCGTCCCGCGTAAGGAACCGTATCAAGGTGGGAACCTAATATTAACGCCGGTGCTTTTGGCAAGTTACCTTCGTATCGCCCCCAAACATTACCGACTTGATCTTGCCATGTGCTCATGCCCGCGGCATTCATCCAGTCGGCCACTTGTTGATTAGCGAGTTGGTGTTCTGGCGTTAAATACGCGCGAAGAACTCCATCTTTTAAGGCAGAAAATCCCGCTAAGAGGTCACAACGTTCCAGTAATCGTTTACACGCAGACTGACTGTCGAAGTCGCTCAATAATTGTTGCGACATAAATTCTTTACCCATAAACCACAAGCGCAGCGTCAATGCCAGCACCGGGCGTTAATTGATGACCAGATATTCGTAAACAATTTTCAAGAGCAGCAAGAGTAGTCAGTACAGTGTCTTTGCGCGCGTTATACCCCATGGTGCCAATGCGCCAGATTTTGCCAGCAAGTGGACCAAATGAGGTGCCGATTTCGATGCAAAAATCCAACAGCATTTGTTTGCGAATGGCTTCACCGTCAACACCCGGTGGAATTACCACGCCAACCACATTCGACATTTTATGATTTAAATCACCGAATAATTCGAGATTCATGGCGGCTAAACCTTTGTACATGGCTTGGCCGTGCAATTCGTGACGGGCAATGCAGTTATCCAATCCTTCTTGCAAAACAATACGCGCGCATTCACGAGCACCGTAGAGCATGGTGGTTGCTTCGGTATGGTGGTTTAAACGCTCTTCGCCCCAGTAATCTAATATCATCGGTAAATCAAAATAATTCGAGCGAATGCGATCACCGCTGCCTTCAATATGATGAGATGCTTTAATTCCCGATTCTACGTGGTGGCGTTTACGAACGTGTTCGACGAATTTTTCGCTAAGGGTAATTGGGCCGCTGCCAGACGGGCCACCCAGACATTTTTGTAAACCACAAGAAACAGCGTCAATTTGCCAATCGTCGGTTAATAATGTGTTGCCAACAATCGACGCGGTTGCATCGCAATATAAAAGCACACCGTGGTCGTGACAGATTTTTCCAATCTCTTCGAGTGGCTGCAACATGGTGGTCGAGGTATCGCCCTGCACCAACGCTAAAAGCGTAGGTTTAATGCTTTTTATGGCAATTTCTATTTCGTTGGGTGTAAATACTTCGCCCCATGCTTTTTCGATGACATAAACGTCAGCACCGCAGCGCTCGGCAATTTCTTTTAATAAATGCCCAAAACGGCCAAAGACTGGAATTAATACCTTATCACCCGGCGTAATGGCAGATACCAAACAGGCTTCGATGGCAGCGCGTGAGGTGCCATCAATTAATAAAGTCCATCGGTTTTGTGTAACGAAAATATCGCGATACAGCGACATGGTTTCGTTCATGTACGCGGTCATGGCAGGATCATACTGGCCCACAAGCTGCGCCGACATGGCTCTTAATACGCGCGGGTCGGCGTTAATTGGTCCCGGCCCCATTAATAATCGAGCGGGAGGATTTATTTGGTCGTGTTTTTTACTATCGAACATCGTAATTACCTTTTAACTCACGCTTAAAACAGCGTTAAAGCCACTTGAATTAACATGCGCACGCCGGTGATTGCTAAAACAATTGCGAAGATTTTTTTCAACAGAGCACCATCCAATTTGGAACCCAATTTCGCGCCAACCGGTGCAAACAAAACGGTCAAAGGCACAATGGCAACTAAGCCCGGCAGGTTTACCAAACCAAAGGTATATTCCGGCGCATTTTCGGGTGTTTGACCTTGCAAAAGCATCATTAGGGCACCGGGCAATGCAATTAAAAATCCGAAGGCAGCCGCCGTACCAACTGCACGATGGGCAGCAACATTGAACGCTGTTAAGGTAGGTACACCAAGAGTACCGCCGCCAATGCCGACCATCACCGAGAAAAAGCCAATCAAAGAGGCAATAACACTCTGGCCCGGTTTTCCCGGAAGACTTTCGGCCAAGGGTTTTGCTTTGGCCCGAAACAGCATGTTAAGCGAAACTAAAACCGCCATAACACCAAATAAAATACTGAAAATATGGCCATTAACAATGGTGACCAGATAACTGCCACAAAGCACGCCTAATATCATGAACGGCGCCCAGCGTTTAAGCAGATCCCAATCGACATTACCTTTGGTGTTGTGCGCACGAATGGACGAGATAGAAGTAGGAATAATGGTCGCCAAAGATGTGCCGGTTGCAACCACCATGGCTGTTGCCGGATCAATACCCAAGCCTTGGAAAACAAAGTAAAGCACGGGCACAATTACAATTCCACCGCCAACACCTAACAGGCCGGCTAGAATTCCCGCAAAAATACCTGTAAAAATTAACGCGATAAAAACCGGTAGTAATTCAGAAAACTGTTCCACAGAAAACTCGTTTTAAAAAATGGATAAATTAACAATTGGGCCGGTGTTGTTTCAAAAAAACACAAAAGTGTATTTTTCTAAAAGAACACCGAACGATACTAAAGGAAACTCTGATTAACCCAGCGTTTCCAGCGACACAGTGATGTGCCGCCAATTTCAAGAACTGTAGGTGATTGAAATTGTGAAGAAATTGAAAATGGCATTTTCAATTTCTGTTCTCGATTAAATCAGAGATGAGTTAATCGGAGGTTCCTAAAGATGCTGATAAAAACTTTTGACGCTGAACATTTGGCTATCGAATCAACACTTAAAAATCAACTCGATAGCGCAGGCAAAAATGAATAATTAAACATTCGCCCAAAGGCCAGCACCGTCACTGCGCGGATCGGTGGCGACTTGTAAATCGCCGTTTTCCGATAAAATAATACCGCCAGCATGACCCATCATTTCGATTTGACTTGGTACTTCAGCAACTTCGTGGCCTAACTTAGTTAAATCTCCGGCAATTTCGTCGGCCAGGTTTTTTTCTAATTTAAGGTTGTTACTAACATCACCCCAAGTACGGCCAAGCAACCAACGATCTTTAGCGATAGCATCTTCAAGTGATAAACCATCATAGATATGACGAGTAAATAAGGCCGCTTGAGTTTGTGGCTGACCTTCGCCACCCATGGTGCCGTAGCTGAAACGTCGGCCATCGTCGAGCAACGCAAATGCAGGATTTAACGTATGCAACGGTTTTGCGTTTGGTGTTAAGTGATTGTGATGATCTTTATTTAAATTAAAACTCAAACCACGGTTATTCCACACCAAACCTAAATCAGGAATGACCAAACCACTGCCAAATTCCCAATAAATACTTTGAATAAACGACACCATAGTACCGTCTTGGTCGAGCGCACCCATCCAAATGGTATCGCCGTGTTCGGCAGGTCGTGGCCATTCTAATGCACGGTTACTGTCAATGGATTTAGCCAACACATCTAATGAGCTGGAATCTAAAAATTCTTGTGCCGATTTTTTCATGCGTGCGCGATCACACACAAAACTATCGCGAATTAAAAACGCTTGCTTAGTACATTCAACAATATGATGCACACGCTCGGCTTCGCTCCAACTTTCTTTATACACTCGGTCGTACAGCGCCAAAATAATTAACGACGCCAAACCTTGCGTGGGTGCGACCATATTAAATAAATGGCCTTTCGAGGTTTTGGTGGTTAAAGGGGTAAGCGCCTCGGCTTTAAATGCCGCTAAGTCTTCACGAGTAATTGGGCTGTCTTGTTTGTCTAATTCTTTAGCAATGGTATTGGCAATATCACCTTGGTAAAAATCCATCAAACCAAGATCAGCAACCGTTAAGTGATCGATCATGTCGGCGAGATTTTTATTCACCAAGGTTTTACCCGCGGTTAGGGTTTTACCATTGTCTAAATAAAGCTCGTTAAACGCTTTAAAACCGTTTAACTCGTCAAAGGTTTTTTCCGATGCAGCTTGGAGGCTTTCGGTAATTTTAATGCCGTTTGCAGCCAAGTCTTTGGCCGGGCCTAATAAACGCGAGAGCGGTAAAGATTTTTTGCCGCCAAAAATATCGCGTACCAAATGCCAACCGGCGATGGTGCCTGCTTGGGTGATTGCCGCCAAACCACCACGGTTTGGAATACTGTCTAACGATTTTTGCGCTAATAATTCTTGATAACGGCCAATGGTTGCCAGGCTACCGGAGCTGCCACAGGCATCAATGGCAACGGGTTTATCACCGGGCTTTTGCACAATCCAAAAACCATCGCCACCGAGACTGTTCATGTGTGGATAAACAACGGCAATGGCAGCTGCGGCTGCAACCATTGCATCGACGGCGCTGCCGCCTTCTTTTAACACCGATAATCCAACTTCCGCTGCTTGTGCATGTGGAGCGGTAAACGCAACCTTAGCCATAATCTAATCCAATAATTCTGGTAATCTTTTTATTAAACGTTGCCAATATTTTTAAAAAATACGCCGTGTTTATTTGGTGTATTTTTGTGCTTCTGTAATGTTGATATTATTTAAACGCTGATGTAAGAGACGATGCCTCTAGATGTTTTATCAACGCCAACAAATCTCTGTCACCACCCTGTTTGGTCATTACCGACAATCCCCAAGCACAGTTATCGCTTTGTAGATACGGCAAGCTTACCTGCACAGATTTAGATAAACCGGCGATGGCCGTTAAACCCATTAACTGATTGCGGTATTCGTTCATAACTTCCGCTGGAGTATCGAGCAAAGGTGCAGCGCCCGGTGCGGTTGGTAGAATCACGCAGGTGTTATCGAGCAAAAATTCTTGTTGAGCGTATTCTAAAAACGCTAAAGCTTGTTGTTCGGCGGCTTCTTTTTGTTCAATCGTGATGGTTTGGCACCACAACAAACGCTCGGTAATGTCAGGGGCAAATTCCGGCTGATAGGTTTCAATCCATTCGCCGTGCTCGCGCCAAATTTCAAAACCTTGCAGTACTCGGAATGCGGCGCTGGCCTTTGCCGTAATCTCAGTTGGCAAAGGTTTTACGTCTATGCGTTCAAACACATTGGCTGCTTTTAGCTCGGTGGTTAATGCAGGTACAAGCTCCAACCAAGCCGTTAGGTTCTCCGGTAACAGAACAACACAATTGCTCAAGGTGCTAATTGTTGACTGCTTCGGCAACAATACATCTGCCACCCTTGCAAGGGTGTCAAAGTCGCGCGTAAGCCAACCGACCGTATCAAACCGTGGCGACAAACCCACCAAGTGCTCAACGCTGATGACGCCGTGCGACGGACGAATTCCATACAAACCATTGTAGCTAGCCGGAACTCGCACCGAGCCGCCGGTATCGGTACCCAAGCCAATATCTACCGCCGAATTAGCCGTAGTAATTGCCGAACCTGAGCTTGAACCACCAGGAACACGACGTGCATCCAGAGCGTTAGCAGGTGTTCCGTAGTGAACATTTACACCGTTTAGACTGTAGGCGATTTCATCGGTGAGCGTTTTTGCTCGAAGCTGAGCCCCAGCCTCTATTAATGCTTTTACAACCGGAGAAGTGGCCTTAGGAATTGGATGCGTGGCCAACCAGTCTGGGTTGCCCGCCGAAGTCGGCAGACCGGCAATATGAAACAAATCTTTTACACCCAAACGCAAACCCGATAAGGCTCCGGCAGCCGGTACGCAATCCGGTACGGTGATACCTTGGCAGTCAAATAGGATTTCAGGGAGATTTTGAGTCATAGTGAGTTACGCAAATTTCTTCAAGCAAAACGCTGTTACATCGTATCAATTGACGCCAAGCTTGCCATAACCTGACCACTTGATCAATTTTTTAATCGAAACGATCCGTTCAAAACTTTCTCGCTAAGAGAATAGATGTTAAAGACAATAAAGTTGGATTTAGCTCGGTATCAAGGCCCAAGAACGAGCCGCTTTAAACGACGAACAATGTGAACAGTTAAAGCCACAGAACTTTTGGCTCTTAAAGAGTTGCACTTCAAGAGCCAAGAACATGACACGCTATTGAGCAACCGCGTCGATTTCGGCCAACCACTTTTGTTGCTCGGCTTCAGAGATAAAGCTCGCCAAGAAGCTGTTTTTAGCCAGTGCAACAATCTGCTCTGCGCTCGGTGACAAAGCTTCATCAACGGCAATAAAGTTTTGATTCATGTAACCGCCAAAGTACGCGGGATCATCAGAGTTGATCATCACGCGAATGCCGCGATCAAGCAGCGTTAGTAGCGGGTGTTTCGCCATGTCGTCATAAACACACAAACGCACATTCGATAATGGGCAGACGGTGAGCGCCATGTTCTCGTCGGTAACGCGCTGCATTAGGGTCTCACTTTCGGTGATGCGAACACCATGATCAATACGATCAATGTTTAGTAAATCTAATGCTTGCTCAATGTAATCTGCTGGACCTTCTTCACCGGCATGAGCAACCAAGCGCAAGCCCGCTTCTTTGGCTTTGGCAAATACATTGGTGAACAACTGTGGTGGGAAGTCTTTTTCCGATGAATCCAAACCAACACCCTGAATTAAATGCAACCAAGGTTGTGCTTGTTCCCAGGTTTGCAGCGCGTCAGCTTCAGGAAGATGACGCAAGAAACACATAATCAATTGACTGCTAATGCCCAGTTTTTCTTGGCCTGCTTTTAAGGCATCGTCGATACCTTGAATAACTTCGCCAAATTCAATACCACGACTGGTATGGCTTTGCGGATCAAAAAAGATTTCGCAGTGAACCACTCGATCTTCAGCGCAGTGTTCAAGATAAGCCCACGTTAAATCGTAGAAATCTTGGCGGGTTTGCAGTACGTCGGTTGCTTGGTAATACAGATCTAAAAACGATTGCAGATCGCTAAAATCATAAAGCGCCGCTAACTCTTCAGCATTCGCGTAAGGCAGTTCGATATTGTTGCGTTTGGCCAGCGCAAAAACCATTTCTGGCTCTAGCGTACCTTCAATGTGCAAATGCAATTCGGCTTTGGGTAATTTTTTTATCAGTTCTAGATTGCTCACGTAAGACTCTCAATATTTAACAATTAGACCCTTTAATGAATTCACCGACGAATTCATTAAAGGACAGAAATAGCCAATGCAATTTCTTATTTTCTGTTTTTAGGTGCTTTGATCTCAGTGGCGGTAATTGCAGCAGTATTAATTTCAGTCACCGCTCACAGGATCATTGCTTTTTATTACTGTTCGGCCTTAACTTCGTAAGGCAATTGGGTTTTGTAGCTGTCCCAATTTTTAACGATGTCATTAACCACGGTGCTACCCACCATGTAAGCGGTCTCTAAAGACAACGCCAAACCTTCGTAGCTTTCGCCTTCGCTGGTTAAGCTTTCGGCGGCGGTTTTGCCGGGTTCTGGAATAGTAAAGTTACTGGCGCTACGCAATACCATTAAACGATCGTAGTCGGCTTTACCGGCGCGATCTAAATAATAAAGCGATTGAGCTGTGCCGGTATCTTCCATGGCAGAAGACACAAACTCACCCTCGCCATCGCTCCAGTATTTCACCCATTCATTGGCCCAATCGTTAAGAATTTCACCGTGCCAGAAGGTCATAGCAGCAAGGTTATCGCCTTTAAGTACAAACGGTGGTTTTTGCGCATTGGGATATTCGCTGAAATGCTCACGAGTTTTGGCAACCGCAGGATCATCGGGTAATTCAAGATCTTTGGTCATCTCAAAAGCCCAATCGGTGAGATCACCATTAATTTTGAACACCTCGCCTTGGTTTGGTGGACGATTTTCGTCAAAAGGACCTTTAGAAAACAATGGGAAGAAGCCGGTTTTCCAATCCTCAGGAATTTCTCGCGCATCGATCTCGTGACCAAAATCGCCATCAACCAGATACTCAGCCCAAGCCGCCGAACCGATGGATGCATCCGCCGGATCAAAACCGGAAATTCCCGCCACTAACCAATAAGCCTTCGATAGATCAAAACGTGGGTCTAATCCTAATGCCATGATTGCAGAGGTAGATTTCATGGTGCCCATACCGGTGACGATACCCAAAACACCGGTTTCTTCATTCATGTAGATGTCGTGAAATGACTGAGGAAAATCGTATTTAGTATTCAAGCCTTGGCGCTCTTTCCATAACTGGAATTCACCGGCGGTATCGCCCTGATCTTCGCCAATTTCAAACATTGTGACGACTACCACCTTAACTTCTTTGGGTGCAGCAACTTCCGCTTTCGCAGCCGGAGTTTCAGAAGCTTGTGTCGTTTTGGTTTCTGATCCACAAGCGGCGAGGATAGAAGTAGCAAGTACCGCCGTGGCAAACGGCAAACGATGTAAAAATTTCACGGATGGTTTCCTCAAATGTAAACGTTGGTTGCGCAATCGTTGGCGTTTTATTGTAACGGCTCTGAAAGAGAGATAAACCCAAAAGCAAAAAACCAACCAATTGGTCAGCATTTTGCCTTATGGAAACAATTTAACGCAATAACACAACAGAAACACTTTACACGAGTAACAATCACATTCACTCAGTTGTAAGCTGTTATGCAGATTCAACTTAGCTAACCGTTTTACATTCAACATTGATCAGCAAGAACCAATCATCATGACCGAAAACACTCGCGACCTGATCGGCTACGGCCAAAACCCACCGAACCCAAAGTGGCCCAATAACGCTCGCATCGCACTGCAATTTGTTATCAATTACGAAGAAGGTGGTGAAAACTGTATTCTTGATGGCGACCCGGCCTCGGAGAAATTTCTATCCGAAATCGTCGGCGCAGAAGCTTATGTAAATCAGCGCCACATGAGCATGGAATCGATCTACGAATACGGCTCGCGCGCTGGATTTTGGCGCCTACACCGCCTGTTTACCGAACGAAATCTACCGGTAACCGTATTCGGCGTGGCGCAAGCATTAGCAAAGCATCCTGAAGCGGTAGAAGCTATGCTGGAGGCCGATTGGGAAATTGCCAGCCACGGCTTGAAGTGGATTCACTATCAAGATATGGACATCAACAAAGAACGCGCAATGCTTGAACAAGCCGTTGAGATTCATACCAAGGTCACGGGCTCAAGACCACTGGGTTGGTATACCGGCCGCGACAGCCCTAACACGCGCCGTTTAGTCTCAGAATTTGGTGGCTTTAAATACCACGCAGATTCCTACGCCGACGACCTGCCCTACTGGTGCTACGACTTCGAACAGCCTTTGTTGACAGTACCCTACACGCTCGACAGTAATGATATGCGATTTGCAACGCCACAAGGCTTTAACGCTGGTGATCAATTCTTTAATTACCTGAAAGACAGCTTCGATTTTTTATACGAAGAAGGTGAACGTGCGCCGAAAATGCTCAGTATTGGTTTGCATTGCCGCCTTGTGGGTCGTCCTGGTCGAGCCATGGCTTTAAAACGATTTTTAGATTACGTCATGTCTTTTAGCGACGTTTGGGTGTGTAGAAGAATTGATATTGCCAATCATTGGCATACGCATTTTCCAGCAAAATAACGCTAAACACTCAACAGTGAATGATTCACAAAAGTATCAGAAACTCTGATTAACAGAGCGTTTAGAAGTTGGTTGGGCTAAAAAGGATTATATTTGTGTTTTTAAACAGCGCGCACAAACAGTGGCTACTGGCAGGCTTAATGATGTTTGGTTCAGCCACACAAGCGGAAGAAATTAATTCAACCATGACAAAATCAGCCATTTCAACCGAAGCTCTCATCAAAGCGCTTAATTTAGAGCAGCATGTAGAAGGCGGTTATTACCGCCGAACCTACCAATCCGATCAGCGCGACATGGTAAACACCAGCGGCGGTGAACGATTTTTGTTAACGTCCATTTACTACCTGTTAACGAACAAATCTCCTATTGGTCACTGGCACAAGAACCAGTCAGACATACTGCACTTTTTTCACTTGGGCGAACCTATTACCTATTATTTAATTCATCCTGATGGCTCGTTGGAAACCGTAGTAATGGGCAGTGACCCCACCAAAGGACAACAACTTCAATTATTGGTGAAAGGCGGCACATGGAAAGCATCACATTTACGACAAGGTGAATTTGGACTGATCAGTGAAGCGGTATCTCCGGGTTTTGATTTTGCCGATATGCAGCTGGGGTCACGACAAGTATTGCTTGAACAATTTCCTCAACACCAAGAACTTATTCAACAATTTACGCGCGAAAAATAATGAGAAAATTCACGAAAAAATCTATGACATTTCAAACTGGATTGGTAAGAACAACTCTCTCAGCAGCCTGTATTGGACTTTTCTCTTTAGAGACTTTTGCCAGTGATGTTGATCTTATTGTTGAGGGCGATTATGTTGTCACCATGCAAGATGACGACTCAATTATTGAGCAAGGCGCAATCGCAATTAAAGATGGTGTTATTGTAGAAGTCGGAAAAGCCGATAACATTCGCAAAAAATATCAAACCAGTAACATCATTCCCGGCCACGAAAAAGTTCTCATGCCCGGACTCATTAACGGCCACAGCCACAGTGCAATGACGTTATTTCGCGGCATTGCCGATGATCTTGATTTAATGGATTGGTTAACCCAATACATTTTTCCCATCGAAAACAAATTTGTGACGCCTGAGTTTATTAAAACCGGGGCAGAACTCGCCTGTTATGAAATGATTCAGTCGGGTACAACCACCTTTGTGGATATGTATTTTTATCCAGAAGTGATTGCCGATGTTATGGTAGATTGCGGATTAAGAGCCATCATTACCGCACCCATGATTGATACCCCAAGCCCAGGCTTTAAGGGTTGGAATGATTCATTTAGCGCTGGTGAAAAATACGTGCGCCAGTGGCAAAATAAACACCCGCGAATTACTCCGGGGTTTGGCCCTCACGCACCCTACACGGTGATTCCTGAGCACTTAAAACAGGTTGGCGAAGTTGCTAAAAAATTATCGGCGCCGATTTCAATTCATGTTGCCGAAACCAGCGGCGAAACCGATATTATTCAAAGTCAGTATCACAAAACGCCTGTAACTCACGTGCTATCACAGCTGCAAGATAATTGGATTATTGCCGCACACATGGTTCATCCACTGGAATCAGAGTACCCAAGTATGGCAGCCGCTAATCTTGGAGCCATTCATAATCCCACCTCTAACGCAAAACTAGCATCGGGATTATCACCCGTACCAGAAATGCTGAACGCAGGAATTCGCGTTGGTTTGGGTACCGACGGTGCTGCCAGCAATAACAACTTAGACATGTTTGAAGAGATAAGAACCGCGGCGCTTATTCACAAGCTTGAAAGCGGCGATCCTAAAAAGCTACCAGCACTGGATGCTTTAAAATTGGCGACAAAGTACGGCGCAGCCGCAATTGGGTTCGAGAGTAGCATTGGTCAACTAAAAACGGGTTATTCAGCAGACTTAATTCAGTTGGATTTAAGCGAGGCTCGAATTCACCCAATTTACGATATTATTTCACATCTCGTCTATGTAATTGATTCCGATCAAGTGGTAACAACCATCGTAGACGGCAAGGTACTGATGTTAAATAAAGACGTAAAAACGTTAGATGGCCGAAAAATTAAAGAAGAGGCTCAACACAAGGCGAAAGAAATACAACAATACTTGCGAAAACACTAATTAATAGAAAATATCAAGAGCCTCAAAGTCAAACAACCAACGCGTTGTACCACCTCAGTGATGATTTTTAATCACTTCTTGTTGAGGCTCTTTTTTCAATTCGGTACGAATGTGCTGAATCATGTATTTGCTTGCATAAACAACTACAGCACATGTAGCCACTACAACGATAATTCCAGATAAAATAACTGTGTCGAAATACATGATTTAGCTCCTTAGCGATGTAATTTCATTTTTATTGTATAGCTACAAAGTAAAGCAAATTCACCTTTAGCAATTGCCTTAAATCAAGTAAATGTTTGACGAATTATTTTTCTACAAAAATCATTTAATTAAAATCAAATAACCCATTGCTCACGCATAAAATTTCAAACAAAACCTAATAAAAACTATGACCTTTATATAAGAGTAGAGGTTTGGTTAACAACTACAAAGTCAGAAAAATTAATCGTTTCTTTATCAGCTCTTTTATTAATTAAAGGAACCTCTGAGGTACTCTTCTATAAACTAATCAGAAGTTCCATCATATTGATATCAAAATGAATACCGTCTTATCACATTATTTTTCTCCACGAATAACCGAACACTAGCGATTAGCACCATTAATATTCCCTCACGCCATCACCAAAAAAAAGTCTTGTTAGAGCTATTTTTATAACCGCCAGTTGATTCAAATCAATCTATACAATTCCTTGATGATTAGAGTTGGCGGCCGGTTGATACAGGCCAAATGATTTTTTTCGTTTTGTTTTTAAGTAAGCAAAACCAAACATCGGCGGTATCGATAGTAGTTACTGATATTTGGTGAGAAAAAGATAAACATAACATGAGAGAAAATGGTTTTATGCCTGCGTTCACTCCTCCCAAAGCAGACCTGCTTGCTAGACTCAGCACGTGCCCAACGTTACAGGTGCCTTATCCGCCCATTGAAACGTTTAAAGAATTGGAATTTCAGGCGGAAGATCTTGAAAAGCACTTAAGAGCTTCTCAGTCTTTCGCCATCCATCTACACATTCCTTTTTGCAAAGAGCTTTGCAATTATTGTAATTGCAATATTGTGGTCACTCGACAATACGGTTTGGCGGCGCAATATGCCGACTATTTAAAACAAGAAATCCAGTGGTACGGTCAAATCATCAAGGGAATGAGCCAAAAACGACTACCGCCGAAGCAAATTTATTTTGGCGGCGGCACTCCGACCTTTCTGTTAGCCGATGATTTACGACGAGTTACTTACGAAATTGAAAACTCCTTTGGCGTATCACACGCTGTAGATCGAGATTATTGCATTGAAACCGATCCAAGAACGGTAGATACAGAGCTCGTCAGTCTTGTTAAAAGCTTGGGATTTAACCGCATTCATTTTGGTGTTGAAGATTTTAGTACACAGGTTCAGCAAGTCATTAATCGAAAATACACCTTCGAAAAACTGAAACAATCAACCTCAGATGTTCGCTCGCAAGGCATTCAATCCGTCAGTTTCGACGTTACCTTTGGATTACCACAACAGAGCTTGGGCTCATTTATGAGCAGCCTAAAACAACTGTTAAAACTGTCGCCCTCACGAGTTGTTCTGCGTAAATATCACCACAATCCCAAAATATTTACCTCACAATCGCTGATTGATATCGAATCAGTTCCCGAAGATAAAACCGTTATGGAAATGCGCACCTTTGCCATCAACCATCTTCAAAGTAGCGGTTATTGCGCAATTGGCCCCGATTGCTTCGTTAGCAACGATGACCCCTTGTGCGATGCAACCAAAAGTGGTCGTCTACAATGGACTCAACATGGCTATGTTCCAGACGTTGCCGATACCGTCATTGGTTTTGGATTGTCGGCGATATCCAGTACGCCATCAGCCGTTTGGCAAAACCAGTTGGGTTTACGTGACTATACCCGCCAAGTGAGAAGCTACGGACACTCGGTTTATCGCGGTACGGAACTGTCGGTCGATGATCAAATAAGAAAAGAAATCACTCAACGCTTACTGTGTAATTTAGAAGTGAATAAAGAAGAGTTTGAAAGCCGCTGGAAAACCAGTTTCGACCATTATTTTGCAAAAGAATTATCTAATTTAGAACAAGAGTTTGGGCAACAAATGGTAATCAGTAATCAGCAAAAACTAAGATTAACACCAAGCGGTCAATGGTTTGCCAATCAATTGGCTTCCTACTTCAGACGTGCGGGCTAATAAGCCCGCATTTCATACCGATGTTCCCTGCTATATAGTCTATTGTTATTGCAGTAAAAATAAACAAATTGAATTTTTGAGCTGTTGATCGAATAAAAAATTTATTGATTATTACCAAGGAAGCTAAGTTTTGCGCAAAGAAGGCGTATTTGTAAATTCTCACGCCTCGAAGCTATCGACCTATCTCCCTCAATAACGTATATTGCTGATATAGCAACCTTAAACTATGCACTCAGATCAAAAGTCCTGTAGAATTTCAACAAGATAAGCCCGGTAGGAAAGTTACCTATGACTGTTACCTCATATGTACGATGCAGTAACTGCGCTGTAAGTAAGTTTTGTCTGCCTCACACCCTGTCCAACGATGATATTGGCCAACTAGAAGGTGTGGTGCAACAAAAGCGTGTACTCCATGCGGGTGAGACCCTTTATCATACCGGTGATCATTTCGAAGGGTTGTTCGCCATTAGCTCAGGCAGCTTCAAATCGGTGGTAATTGCAACCAATGGCGATAGCCAAATCACCGAGTTTTCATTCCCTGGTGAAATTTTAGGCTTTGATGCCTATCACGGTAAAACTCACAACAGCTTTGCAGAAGCGCTAGAAACCAGCAGCGTTTGCTTTTTGCCGCAAGCACAACTCGACAATTTGTCACAAAAAGTTCCTGCGCTTCAGCAGCAACTGTACAACCTATTCTCCGCCGAGATTCAAAGCAATAACGAATTCCTATTGATGATGGGCAAGCGCTCCGCAGAAGATCGCCTAGCAGCGCTGTTAATCAACATTTCTAGTCGTTACTCACAACGCGGATATTCTGCAACGCACTTCCGTCTTTCTATGTCGCGTACAGATATCGCCAACTACCTTGGCCTTACTATTGAAACCGTAAGCCGACTTATTCGCAGGTTCCAAAAAGAAAGCCTTATTGAAGTTGCCCAGCGTGACATCACCATTATTGACCTTGTAGGATTAAGTGAGCTAGCTGGCACACACTGCTCCTACGACCAAAAAGTGGCGAGTGCTGAATAACACAAATTTATACTTCGCTTTGAATTGTGATGAGTATTTAAAGCGGTTTGTCTACACGTATTCCCACATTAGATTACCTTCTACCGATCTCGGTCGGTAGAAAAGCTCCTCTTAGTTCTGCAACACTTTCTAATCCCGAAGCATTTTCTCATCAAAAAGCACCGTCAATAAATTCTTATTCGTAACGATTTATTACTTAGAACAATTCCACGTTAAAATAACTTGGTATTGCTTTTAAAGAATCATTGAGCCTTCTAAAAATACCGAATTCCTTGGCCAAAAATGTTCGCAAAACATATCAAAAAAACTTTTTTTATTTAATATAAAAATCTGAACAGCCTTACAAATTTTCAATTATAAATATAGAAAAACAAGAATGTAGAATCAGTTGTAATCTTAGATAACTTTGCCGTAAGTAACTATTCACAAACTTAATTAAAATCAACTACATTACAAACAGCGATCAAATTAACAAAATTCCGCCAAACAACTCACAAAAAACTACCCATTCGATTTAATCAACCGACTAAAACACTCAACACCACCAATTAAACCTGTACTTAACAATCTATTCGTATACAGCAATTAGGGCATTGAGTTAAATCAATCTTAAAAATTAGATATTTGACGGGAAACAAACTATCAATCAACGGTCATTGCGAACAGGGCCGAAAGTCTTTGGTAAATGCCTTACAGCTTCATCCTCATTTCAGTAATTGCGGCCCGTTCAGTTTGTTGCTTAGCTTTGCATTAGTCCCGCTCGGGTTCTTAACCTATCTCTCCGCGTTAACTTCGACGAGTTTTTTAAGGCAGAAAAAAACCCAACATCGTGGAGCTTTTTAAAATTCTATGGTGGTGAGGGAGGGAGGGACTTACAGCGATTTCGTCATTTCCGTCCGTATCCAACAGAGATAGGCGCCAACTCGCTACAGTTGAATGAATTTAACAAGGCTGTATGCACCTGCAACCCTCGATCAGGTCAACTATTAATCATCAAACACATAATCATCAAACACAGAGCAACAATGGTTCTTTCAAAATCCTTTCGACCAAAGCCCACAGATCCGTTACAGTGTAACGCGATTTAGCTTAGGGGCTTCACCGTGGATAAAACCGCAACACAACGACAACAACGCTACCGGGAACAGATAACCAAAGGCGAAAAGAAACGCCTTCAGG
Organism: uncultured Alteromonadales bacterium; assembly: GCA_937864365.1. Taxonomy (GTDB): domain Bacteria; phylum Pseudomonadota; class Gammaproteobacteria; order Pseudomonadales; family Cellvibrionaceae; genus Sessilibacter. The sequence continues at coordinate 25,358 of CALMJT010000196.1, forward strand.
TGGTGCTTGATCGAGAAGAAGCCGACAAGCTGATCAATATTTGTGCAGCCGAAGGAATCAGCAAAACCGAGTTTATCAAACGAGCCATTTCACAACATCAAAAACATAATACAAACTCAGCACAAAACAGATAGTTAAAACGGTATAACCAATGCTTCAACGACTTACAAATTCAGGCCCAATGAACGAGGTGCTTGAACTTCAAAGCACATACCTACGTTCAAAACCACTCGAAGATAGAAAATCATTAGGCCAGTTTTTCACCGCACCAGTTGTCGCCAACTATATGGCTTCAATGCTGCACAAGCCCAAGGATAAAAAAGTAAGAGTTCTTGATGCTGGTGCCGGTACGGGAATTTTAACCGTGTCAACGGCTGCTCAACTATTGGAACTGGACTGTAAGTTGGTTCACGCGGTTTTGTATGAACTCGATTCTTCAGTTATCTCGCACCTGAATCAAACCATGAAGTTGATTGAAAACCTTTATCAGTCGAAAAAAGGTCAATTCACTTTTGAAGTTAGAAACAGTGATTTTGTGCTTGATCGACCAGCTAAACTAGAATCATTTGATGTGTCAGTAATCAATCCGCCATACTTCAAATACAATGTTAAAACTTCTCCATATGCAAAAGCCGTAAGTGATTTGTATAGCGGTGATCCTAATATATACGCCTCTTTTATGGCTATTGTTACCGCCAGCCTCAATGAAGGCGGTCAAATGGTGGCAATTACCCCGCGCAGCTTCACCAATGGACTTTACTTCAAAAACTTCAGGGACTACTTATTAGGCGCTACGGCAATCGAATCAATACACATATTCAAACACCGTAACCGTGTTTTCAAAAATGATGCGGATAAGGTTTTACAGGAAAACATTATTTGTAAGTTCGTGAAATCAGCGAACTATGAAACGGTTGAAGTACGTGCAAGTGACTGTGATTCAAGCCTAACCAATACGACCATTCAAAAGTATCCTCTGGAATTAATCGTTGATCGATCAAACGACCAACGCTTGATAAGAATTCCTGAATCACTTATGGAAGCTAAACATCTAAAACAAGCTGAACAACTAGAATCTACTTTCACAGATTCAGGCTACTTCATTTCTACTGGCCCAGTAGTCGAACACCGAACACGAAACTTCATAGTTTCAGCTGATAATCGAAGCAACACCGCACCACTATATAGGCCACATAATGTTACCCCTTATACGGCTTTGTGGACTGGCGAGGACAAGAAAGATGTTCGCTTTGAACTACAAGAACAACATGAAAAGCACATGTTAAAAAACAAAAACTATGTATTGTTGAAACGTTTTTCCTCCAAAGATGAAAAACGGCGCTTAGTATCTGGCGTTTATCTGGCGAAGTATTTTGAAAACCTCGAATTTATTGGATTTGGAAACAAGGTCAATTACATTGGTGTAAAGTCTGGCGAACTGACGAAAAAAGAAGCTTATGGTTTATCGGCTATTTTCAATGGATCATTCTTTGATCGTTACTTTAGGTGCATATCTGGCAACACCCAAGTGAATGCAACTGAAATCCGTGTAATGCGCTTCCCAACTCGCGACCAAGTTAGAACCATTGGTGAAGAAGTTTTGAAGCTCAAAGCTTTTGACGCAGACAAGAACAACACAATTGTTAATCGAGTTTTAAAGATCAAAGACACCGTTTAAGGAATAGCACCTTGGAATTCACAGAAGAACAACAAACCAAGCTTGGTCAAGCTAAAGAGATACTTCAAGAACTGGGACTACCACCCGCGCAATACAATGACCGTTCAGCATGGGTATTTTTGGCATTGGCGAACATTAAGCCTGATGAAGCATGGGAAAGTACAACTGCGCCATTATTACCAACTTATGTGATTATGGATTTTATACGCAATCATTACGGCAAGGACTACAAACCCAACAGCCGCGAGACGATAAGAAGACAAACTCTTCACCAATTTGAACAGGCTCGAATCATTGACCGCAACCGTGACGACCCAACACGCCCAACCAATAGCAAAGACAATAACTATTCTTTGAATCAACCAATCATCGACATATTGAAGGCTTATCCTAACGCTGATTGGAAGCAACAAATTGAAGTTTTCAAACAAGCAGTTCCCGAACTTCAAGCTCAGTACGAGCGCAGTCTACAAAAACACCAAATTCCCATTACCTTACCCAATGGCGATATAATCAAGCTATCACCCGGAAAGCACAACCAGCTTCATGCAGACATTGTGCATGATTTCTGCTCCCGGTTTATTGGTGAAGGAGGACGCCTTCTGTATATCGGTGACACTGCCAGTAGTCGCAAGGAGGGCGGGAAACTGATGTATTTGGAATCTAACTATCTGGAAAGCTTAGGTGTACCGCCGATGTCACATGACAAACTACCGGATGTTGTTGTGTACGACGAAAAAAGGGAATGGTTATTTTTAATCGAAGCCGTTACAAGCCATGGACCGGTATCACCCAAACGATGGCTTGAGCTTGAACAAAATTTCAGAAATTGCAAAGTCGGCTTGGTATATGTGACAGCTTTTCCAGACCGTGTAGAGTTTCGAAAAAATGCAGCTGACATAGCTTGGGAAACTGAGGTCTGGATAGCAAAAAATCCAGACCACATGATCCACTTTAATGGGGATCGATTTTTAGGCCCACACCCAAACAAATAGCTTTGGACAAAGTATGACCACCCTTCTAGAAACACAACAAAATATACAGACTGAAATAGTAGAAGCAAGAAGAACAATAAAAACAGACGACTATTCAATGTCAATTGGAGAGTTAATAAACTTATATAAAGACGGAGAAATTACTCTTGACCCAGCATTTCAACGACTTTTTAGATGGGAACGTGAACAAAAAACAAAGCTTGTTGAGTCAATTTTAATTGGCATACCTGTACCAGGAATTTTTGTGGCTCAAAAAACAGATGGCACTTGGCATGTGGTAGACGGAGTCCAGCGGCTTTCTACAATTTTTCAACTAGTTGGTGAACTAAAAGAACATGATCCATTAAAGTTAACATATTGCAAATACATCCCCTCGCTAGAAAATAAAGTTTGGGGAGAACTTCCAACATCGACACAAAGAGAATTTAAAAAGTCAAAAATTAGAGTCAATATTATATTGACTGAAAATAGTGATGAAGCACAGTATGAACTATTTCAGCGATTGAATACTGGTGGAACCGAACTGTCTGAGCAAGAAGTCAGGAACTGTTTAATGCTGATGATTCAACCGAAATTTTACGAAAAAATTAATACACTTAAAAACTATAAAAATTATTTAGAATGTATTAATTCGATAAAAGAGCACCAGCTAAAAAAAGAATTCCACATGGAGCTAATTCTGCGAATGATTATTGGCTTTGAAGGCAAGACCGATTTCAGAAAATATGAGCCGATAAATAAATCGTCGATAAGTGACTTTATAGATCAAGAAACAATAAGGCTTATGGATAGCTTTGATATCGATTCTTTCGAATCAATTTTTAACAGAACTTTTGACAAATTAAAATCGGTACTTGGCGAATCTGCTTTTAAAAAATTTGATACAAAACGCAGTTCATTTTCCGGTCCGTTTAACGTCAGTGTATTTGAAATGATTACCTCAGGATTTGCCAAGAATATAGACTCTGTAGAAAACATTGGAAATTCAGAGGTTCGAGAAAAAATTGAAAAAATTTATTCTATCACAGACATACAAGAATCTCTCGCACGAGGAATAAAACCAATCAAGCGGTTCAAAGAATTAACAAGCTTTTCGAGAAAGTACTTCAAATAATCATGAAAAATGACGATTTAATAGAAAGAATCGAATCTGATTTAGGTTGGAGAAAAAAAGAAGTTTCAAATCTACTTCTTCTTGAAAACGAGGACAATCAGCTACTAATAATAAAATCCACCTTGTTATTACTATATTCACACTGGGAGGGCTTTGTAAAAAATGCCTGTAAAACTTATCTCGAATACGTCTCAAACAAGAAAATTAGCACGAATATCCTTACGGATAACTTTCAAGCAATCGCACTAAAAGGGAAAATTCAAGAACTTTACAAATCAGGAGAAACATTAACACTTGCTAATGAACTTGCTTTCATGCAAAACATCAACGGAACAAAAGCTAAAATATTTTCTGTAAAAAATAACTTCTCAAAATTAGAAAAAGACAAAACAATAATCAATACAAAAAACAATTTAAGCTTTAAAGTCTTTAAGTCAATATTAACGATAATAGGGATAGATTACTCAGACAGCATTGACACAAAATGTGCTTTTATCGATGAAAAATTATTGGGTAATCGTAACAAAATCGCTCACGGCAACAGAATTGAAAACAGTGATGAAGGCTTATATTTAAGTATCAATGAATTAAAAGAAGTTAAAGAACTTATATTTTATTTAATGGATACACTTTCTGAGGATTTGATGTTTTTTGCAGAAAATGAACTTTATTTCAACTCCAACCAAGAAAGAACCAAAGTATACTTGCAAGAAAAATCTGAAAACATTAGGCGTAAGCTATCTAACCCTCATTTATGAAAATAGCTTTTACTACACGAAAATCACTACCAAGTAAATTTCTTGGAATATTATTTTCCTCCAAGAATTGTACTAATAATCTCCAGATTGCTTCGGCCCTTTGGGCTGCGCCGCCTTTGGCGTCTTGTCGCAAATACTTTGTATTTGCTCGAACCGCTCGGGTTCTCACCCTCTCTCACCGCGCTAGTCTTGGCGGATATTCTCGAGAATAAAAAAAGCCCCAACATCGTGAAGCTTTTTAAATTTGGATTTGATTGTCGGTCGGGATTAATCAAAACAATCTTCGGATTGTTTTGACCCTTTGGGCTGCGCCGCCTTTGGCGTCTTGTCGCAAATACTTTGTATTTGCTCGAACCGCTCGGGTTCTCACCCTCTCTCACCGCGCTAGCTTTGGCGGATATGTTCAGGCATAAAAAAAACCCCTAACATTGTAGGGTTTTTCAACATTCGATGGCGGTGAGGGAGGGATTCGAACCCTCGATGCCTTACGACATACACACTTTCCAGGCGTGCTCCTTCGGCCACTCGGACACCTCACCTTCAAAATTGGCATCTTGGAATAAGCAGAAGCGCTAATTTTGGGAGGGCGAACTATACGCAAACACTAAGTTAGAATCAATGCTTATTCTTTCTGTATTGATTTACGCACTGTAAAGATAACAGGCAACATGGATACATTTCTGTTCTTTGACAATACTTAGTAACGTGGCTTCTTATATTTAAATATCGACCCCCTAACCAAAAGTTGAAAAAGACATGCAGATATCCAAATGGATCGTGATTGGCACCTTGGAAATTTACGCTGTACTGATTCTGCTGTCGGTGTTTTTGCTCTTTAATATCAAAGGTCTGAGAAAGCTTGTTCAAAAGTTGATGCTAACGATTCAAGGACTTACCGACGAACTGAATGAGATCAAGGAAAACCCTACTCATAGCTCAAATGACAAGCAGTTGTACCAAAAACAGGTAGGCCAGCAGTTACAAATTAGTCTTGGGCATCTCGCTAAGATTTCTAGCGCGCCTTCAGTTGAAGATGCGTTGAAATCATCCGATCAGCCAGAGGCGCAAGCAGTTGCGTTTCGAGCACAAATTCTGCAAACAGAAATGGATGCCATCGAAGATAATCGTACCAACTGGAGAAAACTTTATTCAAGCCTGAATACTATTGTTCGAATGTTTGAACAAGAGCCCAAGTCAACAGAGCAAGCAGCCTCTCGTGCAAGCGGCATAAAGAGTTTAACGCAAGAAATTGATTCTATTTTGAAAGGCTCTGAAGACAAAACCCACGGTGAAATCTGTTCAGAACTTATGCAGTACAAAGATCTGTTGAAGCAGCTGGAGCGCAATTCTGACTCTGCTCAATCTGAGCATTTTCAAGACACGCTAAAGAATTGGAAGCAATCTGCCAATTTGTTTAAAAAATCGCTTCAGAAGCAATCAGCAGAAGTGTCTTCGAGTGATCAAAAACAGCAGTATCAACAACATTTAGCGTCGTTCGATGCTTTTATGAATGAATCACATGTGCATATTAATGCCCTCGAAAATGAAGTGATTCGCCTAGAAAAAGAGCTTAATACCAGTAAAAGCCAGCGGAAAACGCAGCCAGATAACAAAACTACACAGCAACTTATGAACGAAAATGTTGCACTAAAAAAACGCCTAAAACAGCAGCAGGCGGAAATTGATCAATTACTAGCTCAAATGCAACTCGATGACAGTTTATGATCAACTACCAAAGCCGTAATGACTAACAATAGACAGATGAATTCTTGAAGTTGTATATTCCACCACGTTATTTCAAACGCTATGTCTCGAAACCTAATAAAAAGAACAGAACAAAACTTTTTGTTTGATCCTTACTTTATTAAATGTGATTATGTTTGATCTTTCGCTCGTTAATTTATAATTCAACAAGTATTCGCAGTGCAACGTTCATGACGAGAGAAAAAATCCAGTACAGTGACTTTTGGGCAAGTCCGCAACGATATTTTTACTTCCGCTCGTTAATTGCGTTTTCAGTGGTTGGTTCTCTTGTTTCTTACAGAAGCTGGCCAGAATTTGATATAACTTCAATCGCCCTTTCTATTCTTACCCTGTGTTACTTGGCGCTTACGCGTTTTCTTTCTGAAAAAAAGCATTCCGATGAACGAAAAGAAAAACTCGAACGCTATTTTGGTTGGGTAGATGCAGCTCTAATTGGCGCCTGTTTGTGCCTTGTTGATTTTCAAATTTTACCAACAGTCTTATTTGCCACCATTATTCAATTTAATGCAGCGTTACAAGGTGGCAGCCGAAAATGGCTTGAAGATAACGCAGCCTTTTTTATTGGCGCTGGCACCGGCGGATTTTTGTACACACCCGTTTGGGTGCTTAGTTCCAGTGTTCAAATCAGCGCAACCACTCTTATTGGCGTTAGTGTTTACATTGTACTTTATGGTTTGTACTTAAATTCTAAGCTTCGCTCTGCCAGTAAACGAATCGCAGAGCTAACCGAAGTTACCGAAAAAGAAAAGGCCAAAGGCTTTTTACTATCTCGATACATTTCACCAGCGGTTTACAGCGCCATCAGTACCGATAACGAAAACCGCCTGCAGACCGAACGCAAACGCTTAACGGTGTTCTTTTCGGATATCCAAGGGTTTACGTCGCTTTCTGAAGAACTGGAAGCAGAAACGCTTTCAACACTGCTCAACTTATATTTGACCGAAATGACCAAAATCATTGCCCATTTTGGCGGCACGGTTGATAAGTTTATGGGTGATGGAATTATGGTGATTTTCGGTGATCATGAATCCAAAGGCGTAAAAACCGACTGCATTCGCTGTGTATCCATGGCGATTGCCATGAAAAAACGTATGCGTGTTTTACAGAATCATTGGTTTAGCCAAGGCATTAAGAAGAAATTGCAAATCCGTATGGGCATTAACACCGGCTACTGTACGGTAGGTACCTTTGGTACTCGCGCCCATCACCTCGATTACACCGCTCTCGGTACACACGTTAACTTGGCGAGTCGCTTGGAGTCTGCCGCCGATCCCGGCGAGATTTTGTTGTCGCATGAGTCTTGGGCTTTGGTTAAAGACACCATCATGTGTACCAACAAAGGCATGATCGAGGCCAAAGGCTTTAGCTATCCCATTGAGGTTTACGAGGTCGTGGACTTCCGTAAGAACCTCGGCGCACATCAAACCTATATGGAATCTAACGCCGAAGGTTTTTCCATGCATTTAGATCTAGAAAAAGTGCGTAACTTTGAGAAAGAAAAGGTTATTTACGATCTAGAAAAAGCGTTGCAAACCATTAAAGATCGAGTAATCCAATAAAGCCGTAGCAATTACGGCTTTATTTCAGTAAAACTCACGGGAAAGACTCAATCATTTTAGAGCTTTACCCAAGACCTTCATACGCTAAAAAGCTACTGACGAATCAACTTCACGGTGTTAAGCGTAAGCTGCTCTAGGGGAATATTGGTTCGCAACGGATTAATATCCAAACCGCCACGGCGAGTGTAACGCGCATAAACCAATAATTGCTCGGGACCACATTGTGCGGAGATATCGTAGAAAATACGCTCAACACACTGCTCATGAAAATCCTGATGCTCACGCATTCCTACCACGTAACGCAGCAGATTCTCATGGGAAATGGCAACGCCTTTATAGTAGATCCACAAACTCGCCCAATCTGGCTGTCCAGTTACAGGACAGTTCGTTTTGAGCAAATCTGAATACACAACTTCGCTGATTCTTCCCTTGCGATTTAAATCTAAGGTCAAAATAGATTTATCGCTGGGGTTACCAGAGATTTGAATATCTTGCTGATCAAGGCAAATGGCTTTGTTTTGATGGTGTGCAGCGGTTAAGAACGAGGGAATATCAAATGGCGCCAAACTCCCAGAAGAAGCTTGAAAGTAGGTTTCGGCTTCTTTAAGGGTCATTAAACGCACATCAACGCTACCGCCCGTAACTAGACTCAGATCCGTCTGCATACATTCTCTGACGGTTCGAATACTTTCAAAGCGAGTTTGGTTAAACGAATTCAAATACAACTTAAAGGACTTGGATTCAACAATTGATTCACAACTGAGAGGAAAACGAAATTCTGCAACCGCCACTTGAGGCAATCCCTTGGGGTTTAACCAAGAAATCTCCCAAGCCGTCCAAAGATCAAACCCCTGCAACTTAGCAACATTCATGTTTAGTGAGTGCGTACTGCGTGCGGTTTTACGAGCAATGGGAAACAACAGCGATTTATCGTACTTAGAAACGTACTTGGTCTCTTTACCCAATAAACTGCCATGTGCGTTATTTACTGTTTTTTTATCGCTCAACTTGAATCCAAACCTTCGAGTCAAAAATCAATTTAATAACCAGGTCACATAAATAATGTGACCTATATCAACACCTAAGAGCGTAAGCGTTTACCGTTATTGAGTAAATACATGGCGTAGATAAATAAGATAACAATAAACAGAACAACGCCGGTAAAGGCGAAGCTAATATCAATATCAGAAATGCCCAAAAAGCCATAGCGGAACGCATTCACCATGTACAAAATTGGGTTTAGTTGAGATACCGACTGCCAAAACTCCGACAACAAACTGATGGAATAGAATACACCACCCAGATACGTTAAAGGCGTTAGAACAAAGGTAGGAACAATACTGATATCGTCAAATGAATTGGCAAAAACAGCGTTAATTAGACCCGCCAGAGAGAACAATACCGAGGTTAAAAACACAATGGCGATGGTAACGGCTAAATTATGGACATGCAGATCAATAAAGAAAAACGATACCAGAGACACGATCAGGCCAATTAATAGACCTCTCGCTACGCCACCGAGAACAAACCCCAACAAAATAATGTAATTGGGCGTAGGAGAAACCAACAGCTCTTCGATACTGTTCTGGAATTTAGCGCTGTAAAAAGAACTAACCACGTTTGAATAACTGTTGGTGATCACCGACATCATAATCAAGCCGGGAACAACGAACGACATATAATCAAAGCCGTCCATCTCTCCAATCCGCGAACCGATCAGCGCCCCAAAAATCACAAAGTACAAAGACATAGTGATTACCGGCGGCAAAAGCGTTTGAATCCAAATTCGTGTAAAGCGACGCACTTCTTTAGTAAAGATGGTCGTTAAGGCAATCCACTGCTCAGAAAAATTCACGCACTTACTCCTGTTTGTTCAGCAGCTTTTTTCTTTTTATTGGCTTCTACCAGTTTTACAAAAAGCTCTTCAAGACGATTAGCCTTGTTACGCATACTGATGACTTCTACAGATTGTTGACTAAGGGCCGTAAAAACATCGTTCATTGACTGGCCTTTTTCTAATTCAATCTCAAAAGATTGAGTATCGGTAACCTTCACGTCGTAATTCGCCAGCGTTAAATCGCCGACAGGCTTACTGGAATCAAAAATAAAGGTTTCTCGATTCAATTTTGAAAGCAATGCTTTAATGCTGGTATTTTCGACGATCGAGCCTTGATCAATAATCGCAATGTTGCGACATAAGCTTTCGGCTTCTTCAAGATAATGGGTCGTCAAAATAATGGTGGTGCCTTGTTTATTAATTTGGCGAAGGAACGTCCACATTGAACGACGTAATTCAATATCAACGCCCGCGGTTGGTTCATCAAGAATCAACAGCTTGGGTTGATGCACGAGTGCTCGGGCAATCATTAAACGACGTTTCATACCGCCGGATAAGAAACGTGCTTGGGTAGAACGCTTATCCCAAAGACCGAGCTGTTTAAGATGAGTCTCGGCGACCTCACCGGCCTCCTTACGATTAATTCCGTAATAACCAGCCTGGTTAACGACAATATCGAAAACCTTCTCAAAGTGATTAAAGTTAAACTCTTGCGGTACAACACCTAAAGACTTTTTGGCAAGCGCCATATCTTTATCAATGTCATAACCCAAAATAGAGACATCACCCTGAGTCTTTTTAACCAAGGAGCTAATAACACCGATGGTTGTCGATTTACCGGCCCCATTAGGACCTAACAATGCAAAGAAATCGCCCTGCTCCACTTCTAGGTCAATACCTTTCAGCGCAGTGAAACCATTAGCGTAAGTCTTTTGCAAATTTCTGATTGAAATTGCAGCAGTCATAAAAACTCTTCTCTGAAATTTGCTGAAAATGAGAGCGCAGAAATTAAATGTGTCGGGGTTTTATACGATGATTAGTAAAAACCAGCGTTAAGCTCGAATTTACCGAATGTTTGAAGTTTAAAGAAACCATTTAGTTATTGCAGTGAAAAAACCCATAACCTCAAGATATATGATTGTAGGGTATGAACACTAGCTTAGATAACGCATGGTTTTGATTGCCAGAATTTTTAAAGGTATGGAAACAAACTTCAATTACAACAACACTGTGGTTGATGTGCTTAGACAATAACAAATATACGAGTTTCGTAAAATTATCTTTTTATGATGATATCTATCGAATCACTCGATCATTCATCGAATGATCAAACAAAAACAGATGTAGAAAGGAGAACTGGAGCGGGAAACGAGACTCGAACTCGCGACCCCAACCTTGGCAAGGTTGTGCTCTACCAACTGAGCTATTCCCGCATGGCGTCCCCTAGGGGAGTCGAACCCCTGTTACCGCCGTGAAAGGGCGGTGTCCTAGGCCTCTAGACGAAGGGGAC
>CALMJT010000197.1 GCA_937864365.1 uncultured Alteromonadales bacterium
GACCTAAGAGTAAAAGGAAGGTTTTAAATAATATAAAATCAGCATGTAATCAAATTGATCAACAAAACGGAATTGGGATCGTCGCATTGGATTTAACACCAACATTTTCTGAAAAAATAGCGATATGTAGCTCATTAAAAGATATGTCAAAAAAGTTGATATGGGATGACTTTCTGTGTGCTCATTACAAAAAGATAGAGACTTTTTCTAAAGAAAAAGTTACAACTATTCATTGTTTAAGTTCTATGAATGCTAGGATTCAAAATAGTACGGTTTGCTATTTATTTGATTATAGCATTGAAATTAAAAAAAATAGGACAAAAGAAGATAACCTGCATTATATAATTAATAAAATCCAAGATGTAGATCCTTTTAACTTTGGGTCATTAGCATAGATGCACGCTTATATAAATTACACAGGAAGTTTTTTGCCGGGCGAGGCGATCGATAATGACAATATCGAAGCGCACCTAGGAATGGTTAACGGCAAACCCAGTCGATTAAAAAATAAAATACTCAAAGCCAACGGAATTAAAACCCGCCATTACGCGATAGATAATCAACAAAATACGGTTTATTTAAATCAACAACTCGCCGCCAATGCCGCAAATAGCTGTTTAGACAAAGCAGGTATCAGTGCCAATAAAATAAAGCTCTTAAGTGTTGCCACCAGTCAGGGCGATTTGGTGTTACCGGGTTTTGCATCACAGGTGCAAGCCGAGCTGGATATGGAAGACGTGGAGCTTTTTAGCAGCCACGGAATCTGTTCGTGCAGCATGATGGCGTTAAAAAATGCCGCCAGTTTAATACGACTAGGCGAACACAAACGTGCATTGGTTGTTGCCAGCGAATTACCGTCGCGTTTATTCAAGGCCAGTCGTTACGAAGCCTGTAGCGATGCCGTAGATTTTAATGCCGAGTTTTTACGTTGGATGTTATCCGACGGCGCCGGTGCATTACTGCTAGAAGACCACCCCAAAAGTGGCGGCGTAAAAATCGAATGGCAACGCAGTTTTTCCCACGCCGATACCTTACCCGTGTGCATGTCCGTGGGTATGCAACAGGGATCGAGCACCCCAGAAGTGGGCAAAACCTGGCAAGATTTCGCAACCTACGCACAAGCAGAACAGGTGGGAGCATTACTGCTTAAACAAGACGTTCGGCTGCTCGACAACATTATTAAATTGGGTGTGGATGGATTTTTACGGCTTATCCGAGAAGGCGTGGTGCATGTTGATAAAATTGATCACGTATTGTGCCATTATTCATCCGATCACTTTCGCGGCAAAATATTTGAATTATTAACCGACGCCGGCGCGATGATTCCCGAACACAAGTGGTACACCAACCTTTATACCCGAGGCAATACCGGCTGTGCGTCACTATTTATTATGCTCGACGAATTTCTAAAAACGCAAACCTACCAAAGCGGCGACACCATATTTTGCATGGTGCCCGAAAGTGGTCGTTTTAATACCGCCTACATGCTATTAACTGTTAATTAATTATGCAGACATCAAGTAAAGAAACCGCAACAAAAGAAACATTAACTCCCCATGCACAGAATTGTTTGCAATCATTAATTAGTGTTTGGCTGAATTTTGAAAAACAATTAAATCGCACCGATATTATTCGCAAACTTAATGCAGGTTCGTTAACCAATGACGACTACAAAATCCTGCTATTAAATCTTCGCCAACAAGTAATCGAAGGTTCACGCTGGATCAGTCGAGCGGCATCGAGTTTTGATCGTGAATTTTCCGATATTCGTTCTATCGTTATTGGTCACGCCAAAGAAGAGCATCTCGATTATTTATTGCTAGAAAAAGACTTTGAAGCCGCCGGTGGTGATGTTAGTCTTATTCAACAACAGCCGAAAAATATTGGCAGCGAAGCCTTGCACGGCTACATGATGCATAAATCCAGTGACAAAAATCCGGTAGGGCTTATCGGTGCTATGTGGATTATCGAAGGTCTTGGCGAAAAAATGGCAAACGAATGGGCTTCACGCATCGATGAGCTTTTAGCCTTGCCAAAAACCGCGACAAAATTTATGCAGTACCATGGTGAGAACGACGACTCACACATGGAAAAGCTGTACACCATGTTAAATCGAGTTTGTATAAACGAGAGTGTTATCGAAGACATTACCACCACGGCAAAGGTGGTCGCGCGCCTTTATGCTTTACAGTTAGAAGTTATCGACTATGAGTAAAAGTCCGTTTTTACAAGCCTTAGAATACGACGATAGTCTTCCCATTGAAAAAGACGCGCTTAAGCTTTGGCTAAAAGATTTAGAGAATCCTTTTCGGTGGTCGTTAAGACCGTTATTTCAAGCGTTATTCGCTGTGCTTTTGCATTTAACGTGGTTTATTAAACGTTTACCCTTACCGCAGTTTTCTGCTCATAATTTTCTGCAAAAAACCATTTGTTGGTTTTGCGAAAACTTTGTAAGCGTAGAAGCGAATCTTTTAATTTTGCGTCACTATGGTTGTGAATCGAATATTATTAATTTTTTAATTGATAACCAGTATTTAAAAGAGGGTGATCTACCGGTTCAACCTATCATGCTTTATCCCGTAAAAATAAACGACATGATGGACGACTCCTTCGTAAAACACGATCAAGAGCTGTTTCGTTGCTTTAAAGAAATGGGCCACTGGCGTTATAACAAAGCCTCAGAATCGGTAATCAACTGGCAGCACTGGCAAACCGTTGATATGCAAGCCTTGCAAGTTACGAAAAAGAAAACCCAAGTCTTCGATTTTGAAACCTCACACGCATTATTTATGTGTTTGTTTTGCTTGTTGTTAACACGCGACGAATATCGCGATGCCATAAATGGTTTTAATCTAGACCAGTCGATGGCGATTCGTGTAGGCGAAATTATTGGTGATAAAAGTTTGGTAGAAATGGCCTACAACAAATTCCCGCATTATCTTGTTGGACCTTGGAACCTAAGCCAACGATTTTTAATGCACGGTTTTTTTTGTGAATACGTTTATTCGGTTTTGCATAACCTGAAAGAAAAATAAAATTCATAAAATGCTAAAAGTAGTAATTAATTAGCGTTTTAGAGAACCCTTTCACTAATTTATACACAAATGTCGTCCAGTTCTACACAGCCTGAGTTTTTTCTTCAAAACACACACTCCCTCTAAAACAATTAATTCGGTTTTTAGGTTTATTTTTAAGGTTTATA
>CALMJT010000198.1 GCA_937864365.1 uncultured Alteromonadales bacterium
ATGAACTGCATGGTGTCGTAGATCGACATGCCTGCCGTCACCGAGCCACCCGGGGAGTTGATATACAGGTGGATATCCTTGTCCGGGTTTTCCGCTTCAAGAAACAGCAGTTGCGCACAGATCAGATTGGCCATGTAGTCCTCTACAGGGCCAACCAAAAAGATCACGCGCTCCTTGAGCAGGCGCGAATAGATGTCGTAGGCGCGCTCACCACGAGCTGACTGTTCAACAACCATAGGTACCAGACCGCCAGCGGCTTGGATATTAGGCATTTGCTGCATAAAAGGATTGCGGGACATGCTGCACTCGCTCCCTAAATAGTCATGTCACAAATACGCATAAGCCAGCGCGGAGGCTGGCTTATGGCGTGTTCGAACGAGGTAAAGAAATCAGGCGGCTTGTGGTGCTTCTACCGGCTTGACAGCTTCTTCGTACGAGACCGCTTTATCGGTCACGTTGGCCTTCTGCAAAACAGTATCTACAACTTGCTCTTCCAGTACAACCGAACGCACTTCGTTCATTTGCTGGTCGTTTTTGTAGTACCAAGCCACAACCTGCTCAGGCTCTTGGTAAGCCGAAGCCATTTCCTGAATCATTTCGCGAACGCGAGCGTCATCCGGCTTCAGTTCACACTGCTTAACCACTTCAGCCACAACCAGACCCAGCACAACGCGGCGCTTGGCTTGCTCTTCGAACAGCTCAGCTGGCAACTGCTCAGGCTTGAGGTTGCCACCGAACTGCTGAACAGCCTGGACGCGCAGACGGTTCACTTCATTGCTGATCAGTGCCTTCGGCACTTCGATCGGGTTGGCAGCTAGCAGACCGTCCATCACCTGGTTTTTAACCTTGGATTTGATGGCTTGGCGCAGCTCGCGCTCCATGTTCTTGCGCACTTCAGCGCGGAAGCCTTCCAGGCCGCCTTCTTTCACGCCGAACAGGGCGAAGAAGTCATCATTCAGCTCAGGCAGCTGAGGAGCGGCAATGCTGTTGACGGTGACGGTGAATTCAGCCGTTTTACCAGCCAGGTCCAGATTCTGGTAATCAGCCGGGAAAGTCGGGTTGATTACGCGCTCTTCGCCAGCTTTAGCACCAACCAGAGCCTCTTCAAAGCCAGGAATCATACGGCCAGAGCCGAGAACCAGCTGAGTGCCTTTGGCCGAACCACCAGCAAAGACTTCGCCGTCGATCTTGCCAACGAAGTCGATGTTCAATTGGTCGCCATTCTCGGCAGCGCGCGCGGCAGCCTCGAAACGGGTGTTCTGCTTGCGCAGGATTTCCAGCATGTTGTCGACGTCAGCCTCAGCCACGTCAGCCTGCAGGCGCTCGATAGCGATGGACTCGAAGCCAGCAACGGTGAATTCCGGGAATACTTCGAAGGTCGCGACGTATTCCAGATCCTTGCCCTTCTCGAACGACTTCGGCTCAACGGCCGGAGCGCCAGCTGGATTGAGCTTCTGCTCAACAACGGCTTCATAGAAGGTGGATTGGATCAGATCACCCAGCGCTTCCTGACGCGCAGCATCTTCATAACGCTGACGAATCACGCTCATTGGCACTTTGCCAGGACGGAAACCAGGAACCTTGGCAC
>CALMJT010000199.1 GCA_937864365.1 uncultured Alteromonadales bacterium
CATTCCGAGATGCATGGGCCGTTGGCGTTTCGGGGCCTTACGTATTGGCGGTTTTGGTGGGGAATTTTAACGGGGAAGGGGAACCTGCGTTCGTGGGTAGAACCGCCGCTGGCCCGTTATTATTTTCGATATTTTCGTCGATATTTCCCGATCAAGGTTGGAAGCTAAAAGATCAATACAATCTTCAGCAACTTAATATTAAAAAAGTTGATGTGTGCGCCAATACCGGTGATTTACCCAGCAAATATTGCCCGAACGTCACAGAGTCTTGGTTTATTCCGGGTGTTTCTCCCATTAAGGTTTCTACCGTACACAGAGCGGTAGCCGTAGATAACAAGACCGGTTTACGCGCTTGTGATTTTTTTCAAGAAAATACAGAGCTAAGGGTTTACGAATTTTGGCCATCGGATTTTTTGCAGTTATTTCAGCAGGCCGGAATTTCATTAAAATCGCCACCTGCTTATTTGCCCGAATGCCAGTTAAATACTAAAAGTGCATCCGGTCAGCAGCCGTTAATTACCTCACCTTTGTCTTCTATAGATTACGTTATCGATAACCACCAGAGTTCCAATATTCAATTACAAGCAACCGTAGATTCGGATGTAACAACGCAGTTTTGGTTTATTGATAATCAATATATTGGCCAGTCATCAACTGGTAATGTATTAAGTTGGCAGGCAGAAATAGGTGAGCACGAGATAACCGTGGTAGATGACTCGGGTAGAAGTAGCAGTAAAAAAATTCGTGTTATAAATCAACCCTAATTTAGAAAGCGCGCTTGAAAAATACGAGTGCATTAAGGCAGAAATTGAAAAATGCAATTTTCAGTTTCTTCACAATATCAATTACGTACCGTTTTTGAGATTGGTGACACTTCCCTGTGTCGCGAGAAACTCTAGGGTTAATCAGAGTTTCTTTTAATTAACTAAAAAAATTGGCCGATTTAACACAATCAATTATGAAAAATTAGGCTGGCCGTTAGACGCAGAAATTCCGCCATCAACAGGTAGGTTTACACCGTTAATAAAGCTGGCGTCATCACTTAATAAAAACACAATGGCAGCAGCCACTTCGCTGGGTTTTGCGGCTCTGCCCATTGGCATACGTGCGTTAAATTTGGCCATCATTTCTTCGTTTTCAGAAATAAACGTTACCATATCGGTATCGGTAAGACTTGGTGCAACAGCGTTAACGCGAACGCCTTGACCGCCTAATTCTAGTGCGAGTGCGCGGGTAAAGTTACTCACGGCACCTTTAGATGCGTTGTATGGGCTAAAACCCCAATCGCCCGCAAGACCAGAAACCGACGATACGTTAACAATCGAACCACCGGTTTTTTTCAGGTGAGCTACGGCCAAACGTGTGGTATAAAAAACGCCGTCTAGGTTAACAGACATAACGTTTTTCCAATCATCCAAAGAGACAGCATCAATTGGGCCGCCTACAGGAACACCGGCGTTGTTCACCAAACCATCTAGACCACCAAAACGGTCGATGTGTGCATTTATTAAGGTTTCTACGTCGGCAGGGTTAGCAACGTCACCGGTTACGGCTAACATTTGCTCAGGTTTACCGATTCTTTCTACAGTTGCATCCAGTTTAGATTGAGTTCTACCAAAAATAGTGACATTCCAGCCGTTTTTAACCAATTTTTCTGCGGTAGCCGCACCAATACCTGAACCGCCGCCGGTAATAATCGCTGATTTGTTCAAAGTTGCCATAATAAAAACCCTTTCCTGTTAGATGAGTACAAACACATAACCCCAGCTTCAGAATGGTGAAGTAATGTCAAAAATATGCGGGTTTATGGTTGGTACGAGACTGGGCAGACAGCTTAATGATGAAGTCTTGTTAAATAAATAAGATTAATCTGAATTTATTTGTTAGTTTAAGTGATTAACTTAACATGAGGTTAATGGGTATTAGGTCGATAGTCTATCGTCAATTTCAATAACTTAGGTATCTATAACTGATTGAGAGTCATTATGATTATTGGTGAATCGGAACGTTTATGTATTCGACATTTTCTATTGTCAGACACGGATTATATTCTTACACAATTAAATGATGCTGCTTTTATACAAAATATAGCCGATAAAAATGTAAAAACCAAAGCAGAAGCTGAATTGTATTTGCAAAATAGCCCCTTAGAAAGTTACAAGCTAAACGGTTTTGGGCTTAACATGGTGCAGCTGAGAGAAACCCTAGAACCTATAGGAATGTGTGGTTTGGTTAAACGACCAGAGTTAGACACTCCAGATTTAGGCTACGCATTTTTACCCAATTACTGGCGCAAAGGTTATGCAGAAGAAGCTTGTAATATTGTGCTTTCTCATGCAAAGCACAACTTAAAAATAAAAGAAGTTTTGGCGATAACGCTACCGGATAATACGGCCTCTAATTATTTATTGCGAAAACTCGGCTTTAAGCGCGATGGTGTTGCGCAGCTGTATGGCTTTGAAAATAACCAGTATCGTTATTTTTTATAAGAAACTCCTATTAACTTATCTTTGTTGAAATTGTGAAGAGATTGAATATCGAATTGTCAATTTCTGTTCTGTCATTAAACCATGGAGTTAATCAGAGATTCTCTTAAACGGTTTAATCTGTATCTTATTGGCTTCAACAGTAACTGCCAGAGCAAATCAACAAGTACTTCAGTCCTCTAAAACTGTTCATTTATGTATTTAACGATATTTTGAACAGTTTGTTATTTTTATTGAGCCATTAACGGATTTATCAGTCTTTGTAGCTGTCATTCAAAAAGGCGCATTAATAATCGTATATTTTTTCGCCGTTGATAATTTCCATACAGAAAATGAGTTTTTTATGACTGAAGCTAAATCCTTAAAATTATCGCTACTGCTGCTACGTGTTGGTGTGTTTATCGTCTTTTTTATGTGGACGATTGATAAATTTATCAATCCAGAGCACTCAGCTCGCGTCTTTGCTAAGTTTTACTATTTTCAAGGCCTTGCGACCGAATTGGTGTACGTTATTGGCCTGTTGCAAGCAGCGGTGGTATTGGCGTTTTTACTGGGCATTATGAAAAAATATTCCTATGGGATTATTTTTCTTATGCATTTAGCGTCTACATTAGTGTCTTTTGAACATTATTTTGACCCTTGGAAAGTGCCAAATTTGCTGTTCTTTGCGGCTTTTCCAATGCTTGCTGCAATAATGGCCCTGTATTTGATGCGTGATCAAGACACTATGCTAACAATTAAACGATAGCTATTAAGCCAGTAACTGATTAATTAATGGACTCTGGCTTATGCCAGGGTCTATTGTAGAAAATTAATGAACCTCTGCGTTAAAAAACGATCGATCCTAAATTATTTAAAAACAAATTATTGGAGTAAAAGGGGTTTCCAATATGGGTGATAACTCGAAAAACAATTTTGGTGTAGATCAACCGGATGAAGTGGGGTATGCCTCGATAACTAATACGAGCGGCAAAAAATTTAATCGTAGAAAATTTGTGCAATCATCAATCGCTGGTTTAGCTGCACTTTCGGGTCTTGCATCCAGTCAAATATCCTTTGCAACTGAGGCTGCAAGTAACTCTTCAACATCTGCAACATCTAGAAAACGCCCAAAAGCCATTGCTTTTGATGTTATTGAAACACTGTTTGATTTGCGTGCGCTTCGTCCTGCGTTTGTAGAAGCAGGCTTACCGGCTTACAGCCTAGAATTATTTTTCTCGCAAATGCTACGTGATGGCTTTGCCTTAGAATCCAGCCATGAATTATTGCCCTTTGGCGAATTAGCGGTAAATACGCTTAAAGTGACCTCAGCTAATGTCGGAGCGCCACTTACTACGGAACAAGCTAAAGACATTCTCGCTAATGTTGCCGCGTTACCGCCGCATCCAGACGTGGTGGCAGCGGTTAAATATTTTAAAGCCAGCGGTATCAGATTAATTACGCTGACCAACAGCTCATCTGGCAATACCGATAAACTGCTCACCAAAGCGGGTATTCGTGATCAAATCGATTATCTTTGGCCGGCCTCAGACAGCGGCCACTGGAAACCCGCACCAGAACCCTATCATTATGCCGCAAAAAAATTGGGTTTAAATATTGATGAAGTCGCTTTAATTGCAGCTCACCCGTGGGATATTCACGGCGCGGTCAGTGCCGGTATGACTGGAGTTTACATAAAACGCCAAGAATCTTTGTATCAACCCAGCTTTAAACAACCGCATTTTCAAGGCGAAGATATGCTAGCCTTAGCAAAGGTGTTAATGAGTTTGTAGATTGGAAGTTGCAAATTTAAGAATCAAGGAGGCTAGGCCTCCTTTTTTATTTTAAGATACGTTGTATTTTAAAATTCGTCGTATTTTCAGATACCTTATATTTTTAAACGCATGTATTTCCAGATACTTTTTATTTTGAAGTATCGCTTAATTATTCAGAGTTTTTATTGTGTATGGATAAGAAAATTGATTTTTTAGTAGAAATAGACAAGCTAAAAAACGTTATTAGAAGTTCGCCTTTAGTTGATTCTTCACGGAGGGAAAACTCGGCGGAGCATTCTTGGCATTTGGCGATGTACGCATTGATTTTGGCGGATGAGGCGCCAGAAGGTGTTGATATTAATCGTGTGATTCGTATGTTGTTAATTCACGATATTGTTGAGATTGATGCGGGTGATCATCCCATTTACGGTTCTACCGAACCTAAAGACCAACAAGAAAAAGAGCTTAAAGCCGCAGATCGTTTATTTGGATTATTACCTGAAGAGCTCAATCAACAATTAAAAACATTGTGGCTTGAGTTTGAAGCAGGTGAAACACCGGACGCCGCATTCGCTAAATCGTTAGATCGCTTTCAGCCGTTAATTCACAACGTAAAAGCCGGTGGTGGAACATGGGCCGAGTTTGGCGTTAGCAAAGAACAAGCAACCGCACGTTACGAAAAAACCATTCCTAAAGGTTCGTCAACATTATGGAAAAAGGCCAAGGAGTTGATGGCGTCTTATTTTGGCTAAATAAAACTATGATGAAAGTTAGTAAGAATTGATTAGCATTTTTTTTATTTTTGCTCGATTTGTAGATGTCCTGTTTTCTTTAAATCTTTGAGATACCCATTGGGCGCAGGCCACGAAACTATGTTTATGGGTTCTAGCGATTCTGGCTCATAAATTAAGGTTCCTAGTCCATCAATTACGGGACTACAACTTTCTGAACCCGGATACTCGGTGGTTACAAGGCAATAACCGGGTAAAACGGTTGAGTAATAAGGATCATTAATAATTTTGGTGTTGCAAATATTGCCTTCGGGCTCATTCAAAAAAAATCTGAGTTTTTGTTTGCAGTGTTTTTAGCTCGTTATCTGTTAATTTGCAGAGGGTTTTTGTGGTAGAGCAGCCACAAGGTAAACAGGTGCTTATGATAATTAATTTAATCAATGTATGAATGTTAATTTTTTTCCATAACTTGCTAGTTTTGCATTGTCTTTTTGCTAGGTTTATGTTGAGGTTCAATTAAAAAATATCCTCTCGTAAAAGGATTATTGTAATTGTATATCTTGCGAGTTCTGTTAGGTGATAATAACTTTCGCTGTCAGAAAAATGGCCTTGTTTTATTTCTAGAAATCCGTTTCTGCTTAAACTATTAATTAATATTTCTAATTCATCCCAGCTATAGCTTCTGTTCTTAATTAGCTCATTTCTTAAGTTTTCTATCTTTATATATAGATTCTCAATATCTTCTGGGCTGTTACAGTAAATATTGTGCTTGTGTAACTCGGATAATAAATTGACCTCTGAGTGAGTAAGCTTTGCTAATTGATCAAATGAGATTTGATATATATCTTGTTTTTCATCAATTGTTGGGTGCTTTATGCCGGAGATTAAAAATTCTGCTAAAACGTTTATCATTTCGTTAGATGTACATATCTCACAAGCCCGTTGTAGTCTACAAAATAGAGCGAATCTTTCATCTGATGTTATTAAGTCTAAAATCTTTATATTCTTTTCATTTTGAATTTCGTCTAATTTTTTATCCAGTCTTTTATATCTATAGGAACCTCTGATTAACCTCCGAGATCTGCCATAATATCTCGTCTGCAAAT
>CALMJT010000200.1 GCA_937864365.1 uncultured Alteromonadales bacterium
TCGTGGGCCATAAATTCTGGCACCGCTTGTAAGCGCTTAATGTAGTTTTGGTAATCTTTATCGGTAAACAGTGGCGCCTGGCCTAAAAAATACGCCAATTCTAGGTGTGGGCCGGAGCGATTGGTGATGTTAAATAAATCGGTTTTATGAATGTGTTCGCCAACATTTACGTTTAATTCATGGGTGAGTAATTCGTAATTTAATTGGTTTTTAGGGGTTAGCGAGTTGAGATTTAGCTTCGCTAATTTGGTTAATAATTTACTTTGAAAATCGCTGTGTGCGACTAAACCTTCTAGCGAGTTCTCGGGTAGCTTATCGTTGTATCGCAAATCGCCGTAGTCAGATGCTTGAAACGGATGTGTTTGTAAGAAATATTGCCAGTGTTCGTCGAGCAGTTTTTCGAATTTTTTGTTTTCGTCGGCGTGAGACGAGGCGCTAAATGCGAAGCAGCTGGCGAGAGCCACTACTTTGAACGAACGAATTTTTTGAGTCAGCAGTTTCATGGTCGCCCTTTTAGGCTAAAAGTTAAAATCAACGTACGATTTAAGAAATCTGTTGTAAATGACGAACCAAAAACCAGCTTCCCGAAATTCGTCAGAGCTTACTATCCATTTTGGGAGTGTTTAGGAATTGCATAGTGAGTGAGGTTGTTGTGCTAGAAACACATCCTTGTGTTTTTTAGGCGATATACCTGATAGAAACCTTGTTTGCTCAGAGCTTCTGACTTGTTGTTATCGTGATGTATTGTTATCGCGATGTGCCTACCGATTTGTAGATACCGTTGGTAAAAACTGCGGTGCTTTAAACGCTTGATGACCTTGCTCAAAGGCGTAGGCGTAGTTGATTAGCTCGGAATCGCTCCATTTCGCGCCAAAAAACAATAACCCGACGGGTAAACCGTGATCAAATCCGGCGGGAACGGTAATGGCTGGATAGCCAGAGACCGCAGCCGGTGACGATGAACCATAAATTTTGCCGTCACCCAATACCGGGTCAATAGGTGGTGCGGGTGTGTAGGCTGGGGCAATAAGCGCGTCGAGTTTATGCATTTGGAGTGCAGCATCAATACCTTCTGGGCCGCTTAGGCGCTTGGCAATTTGCAGTGCTTTTAAATATTCTTCGTTCGATAAAGCGCCTTTGTTATTCGCTAATATCAACGTATTTTGGCCAAAAAACGGTAATTCTTGATCGGCGTGTTGTTGATTAAAAGCAATAATATCGTCGAGGTTTTTAATGTTTTTGTCGCCGCGTTTAGCCAAGTATTGATTGATATCGTGCTTAAAGTCGTAGAGTAAAACCGTAAATTCCGCCGCTGAATATTCGCCGTAATTAGGCAAATCCACTTCTACTAATTCTGCGCCCAAAGCTTCAAGTGTTGTAACCGCTTTGGCAAAAACCGCGTCGGTGCCTTCGTGACGGCCGGTAAAGTGGCTGACAATGCCTAAACGTTTGCCTTGAAGACTCGTCTGGCTAAGACCCGCGGCAAAGTCGCGTTTGTGTTTGTTGGCCTGCGCCGTGTAAGGATCGCTTCGGTCTGTTCCGGCAATAATCGACAGCAACATGGCGGCGTCGGTTACGGTTTTTGCCATGGGTCCGGCGGTGTCTTGGCTGTGTGATAGCGGAATAATGCCGCTGCGGCTGACCAATCCCAGCGTTGGTTTGATTCCAACAATGCCATTCATAGACGACGGGCACAAAATCGAGCCATCGGTTTCGGTGCCTATGGCCAGCGGTGCGAATCCGGCCGCAACAGCAACAGCACTGCCAGAGCTAGAGCCACAGGGGCTGCGATCGGTGACGAAGGCGTTTTTGGTTTGCCCGCCGCGGCCACTCCAGCCACTGATCGACGGTGACGAGCGGAAATTGGCCCATTCGCTTAAATTGGTTTTACCAAAAATCAGCGCGCCCGATTCACGCAGCTGTTTCACAATAAAGGCGTCATTTTTGGCGGGATTATTCATTAATGCCAGCGAGCCCGCGGTGGTTAGCATCTTGTCGCCGGTATCGATATTGTCTTTTAACAGTACCGGTAGTCCGTGCAGCGCAGACTGTGGTGATTTGCTATCGAGTTCTTTGGCGATGGCAACATAATCGGGATTCAACTCGACAACGGCATTCAGGGTTGGGCCGCTGTCGTCAACTTGCGCGATGCGTTTGGCATAGATGTTTGCCAGTGTTTCGACGCTGAGTTTTTTCTTGGCGATCTGGCGGCTTAAAACATCACCGTTGAGGTACACCGTATCTTCAAAGGTATCTGGCGAGGGTTTGGATTTTTGCAGCGACTGCCCAAAAGACGCAGTCGAGTTGAAGAGTAAGGCGCCTAAACTTAACGCACAAATACGCTTAGCTAATTGGCGAGTTGACTGAGATTTTGGGTTGGAAAAAGGAATCGGTACCAAGGTTGTCTCCTAGCGGAATGCTTTTTCAATGAATTAAGCATAACACAGGGAAAATTTTTGTTGGTTTGCCGTAAGCGTTTAACCGTAAAGCCTTAATCTTGATTTTTGTCGGTGGGGTCTGGCGACGACTTTTTCGGTGAAATCGTAATAATTGGAATAACGTGAGACTGACTAACGCTGTTATCTAAAGCCGCGCTTGATGCTGGCTGATCGGCAGTTTGTGTTTGTTGTTTTTGTTGTGCTGTGCGGAGAGTAACGGTAGCTATTTCAGTATCGGTAATTATTTTAGTATCGAGCGTATCGCTGGTGACTTCTATGCTTTTTGTGGTGTCATCGGTCGTAAAAACATGATCTTTACTGCTTTGATAAAAACTGGGTTTCTTAACCTTCTCGGCAATAATTTGCCCGGTTAATAATATTGGGCCAAGGAGTCCCGCTGCTCCTTGTTGTGCTTCTATATAATCCAGATCGTTGGTCACTTCACGTTGATGCGCCGCGATAATACTTTTATCAATGTTTTGGTCGGATTTAATGGCATGCAGTTGTTGTTCTAACGCAATTAAACGATTCCTTTCTTGAGCATCAATAGATTCGGGCTTGAATTCGCTGATTTTAAACGCTTGCGAATTAATATTGATGGTGCTGGTATCACTGCCTTCTAGTGTGTTCGAGCCTTTATTACAAACCACAATTTGCGATTTTTGGTCATTGAGCGTGCAGTTATCGTTGGCGAGGTTTTTAACGATATCCGCATCTTGCACAGCTTGATTAAATTCGGCATTAACCGCCGATTGTATTTGCTGCTGCAAGCTGAAAAGCTGGCGAGGTTTTGACGTATTTTTAGTGGTTTCTTTTTGGGGTGCGTCAGGCTCTGTGATAGTTTCGGTAATAGGTGCTTCAATAATTGGATTGATTACCGGCGGCTGTTGAACCACGTTTTCTGGAGTTATTTGTTCTGGAGTTATTTGTTCTGGAATTGTTTGTTTTGGCACTGTTTGTTCTGAAGCGATTTGTTCCGGCTCCGGTTGAGGTATCGGTTTTGGTGTTTCTACTAAATCGCTACCAATAATTGATTCTTCGGTTTTGGTTAAATCTGGCTCGTCGATTTTTGGAATAGCTAAAAGTTGCGGTGTTAAATCGATAGATAAGGTGGTTGATGTAATTTGAGGTGCAAAAGTCGATTGGCGTGGCAGCGAAAAAAACGCATCAATAAAAAGAAATAAAACCGCATGAGCAATGCCGCTCAGTGCCAGCGCTAGGCCGAGTATGGTTCGATTCGATGGTATTTTCACCCGTGAGTCCTTCTTTATGTATACTACGGGTGAAGTGATAGTCCTTTCAGAGAATGAAAAAGAGCCGTTATCTTTTAATTACTCTGATGCACACGTAGTGTCCATCCGACCGGTTGGCGCATTTAGAGTTCATCAAAAAGTAATCAAATTTTGTAAGCTGATCTACCGGGAGTAAACGCTCTGCACAGCGCTTAAAGACTGATAGCGTTATTCACGTAAATAGCCATTTCTATATTCGTTTCGCTGCCGGTATACACTTTGGGTTGGTAACCGAGCTCATCGGGTACCAATTCCAGCCAATTCCAACCGGGTTGGGCAATGGTGAGGTTCTCGGTATGCAGATCGGTAGATATGTCGCCCTTAATAACGCAAGGTTTTGAGAAATACACCAAAATTAAATGATTACCACTGTGTTTATTGATAAAACCGCCGCCGCCGGGTTCTGAATTGGGAAAGCCGTGAAAGGTGCCTACACGAATAAGAGCCGTGTCTGCGGGGCGGATATTCATTTTTGATGAAGGCTTTGCGATGTCCTGCGGCGATTCAGGCAAATCTAACTGAAATTGTTTTTGTGTAACGACCACTTCTGCCAACATTTGATTGTTAGGTGTGCCGACCAGACCTCCGGGAATTGCAGGAAACCAGAGCGTTAATCCTTCATCTACGGTTTCTAATAAAAGTGGTGCACGGCTGGTGGAGTACTTTTGGTAGGTTAAGGTAAATGAAGCTGGTTTCACGGTTTGTTGTTCAAGAACGATCAAGGGGTCGCAACCGTGCAACATAAAGCTTATTAATAGCAGGCCAATGGTGCGCTTGTAGGTTGGCCCTCGATCAGTTCGTGATTGAGTCAGTCGTGATTGTATGAATTCGATAGCGAACTTTACCTTTGGTAACAAAAATTTGTCGCGATCTGTGGAATGAATTTGCATAGTGGCGCTCAAATGGTTTTCTGTTTTCATCAATTGACTGAACTATATTTCTTTAGATTTCATGGTTATTGCCCATTTACCCTCGGGTTATTTACTGTCGCGTTTTTTGTTTGATCGCTTAGGTTTGTCGAGCGGCTCTACGGGCATTTTGATGTTTTTGGGGCTTCTAGGAGCAATATTTCCTGATTTTGACCTGATCTATTTTTACTGGGTCGATCATGGCTTAGTGCATCATCATCGCTATTTTATACACTGGCCCAGCTTTTGGCTGTTGTTGAGCATCATTTCTGTGCTTTGGCTAAAATTATCGCCACTTTGGATCTCGGCATCCACAGTAAAATACGCGCCGTTATTTTTTAGTCTCGGCGGTCTTTCGCACGTATTTTTAGATGCCTACGTCGGCGATCTTTGGTTATTCGCGCCCTTTTACGATAAATCCTTCTCTCTGTTTCACGTGCCTGCACGTTACAAACCATGGTGGTTAAACTTTATTTGGCATTGGACATTTATCGCCGAGTTACTTCTGTGTGTCTGGGCAGGCATTGTTTATAAGAAAAGAGGTTTATTGTAAGGCGTTGGTGTTTGAGTTATCGGTGGAAATTGCTGATTTGCTCGGCCTTGGGTAACTGGAGTCTCTAGGTTAATTAGAGTTTTTATAAGTTCGCAGCGGTTAAAACCAAAAAAGGCCAGCGTAAGCTGACCTTTTCGGTGTTCAATAAATACGTCGTTATTTTTAACGTATTATTTTTTCGCGCGTTTACGTTCGTTTTCGGTTAACAACTTCTTGCGAATACGAATGCTTTTTGGTGTTACTTCTACCAATTCATCGTCTTCAATAAACTCCAACGCCTGCTCAAGGGTGTGCTTGATAGGTGGTGTTAGGGTTAAGGCTTCGTCGGTACCGGCAGCACGAATGTTGGTTAGCTGTTTGGCTTTGGTTGGGTTAACCACAAGATCGTTGGCGCGTGAGTGAATACCAATCACCTGACCTTCGTACACATCAACCGCGTGACCTAAGAATAAACGACCGCGGTCTTGAAGGCTGAACAATGCGTAAGCCAAGGTTTTACCCTTAACCATGCTCACCAACACACCGTTTTGGCGTTTGGCAACATCGCCTTCTTTCACTGGGCCGTAGTGATCGAAGATACTGGTCATGATGCCTGAACCAGAGGTAAGTGTTAGGAACAAACCACGGAAACCGATCAGACCGCGTGAAGGAACGATGAACTGCAAGCGCACACGACCTTTACCGTCTGGCTCCATGTTGGTCAATTCGCCTTTACGAAGACCAAATTCTTCCATTACCGCACCTTGGTGCTGGTCTTCGATATCGATAACTACGGCTTCGTAGGGCTCAAGAACTTCGCCATCAACAATTTTTTGAACCACTTCAGGACGTGAAACGCCAAGCTCAAAACCTTCACGACGCATATTTTCGATGAGCACCGACAAGTGCAATTCACCACGACCAGAAACGATAAATTTATCGGCGGTGTCGCCTTGTTCTACACGTAATGCAACGTTGTGGATAAGTTCTTGATCCAAGCGCTCTTTGATATTGCGCGAGGTTACAAACTTACCTTCAAGGCCCGCAAACGGAGAATCGTTTACCATAAAGGTCATGCTTACGGTTGGTTCGTCAACGCTCAATGCTGGTAAGGCTTCTACGTTATCTGGATCACACAAGGTGTCAGAAATAGAAAGCTTATCGATACCGGTGATACAAACGATATCACCTGCGGTTGCTTGTGGTGTGTCGATACGTTCAAGACCAAGGTAGCCTTTAACGTTTAAAACCTTACCTTTACGGGTAGAGCCGTCGGCAGATTTCACAACCACTTGTTGGTTTGGTGATAATTTACCGCGAGTAATACGGCCAACACCGATAACACCTACGTAGCTGTCGTAATCCAATGCAGAAATTTGCATTTGGAAAGGACCTTCTGGATCTACGTCTGGTGGTGGTACACGGTCAACAATCATTTGGTACAACGGCGTCATGTCTTCGGCCAAGTTTTCTGGATCATCACCAGCAACGCCGTTAAGTGCAGATGCGTAGATAACTGGGAAATCTAATTGCTCGTCGGTTGCGCCAAGGTTGTCGAACAAATCGAATACTTGGTCCATAACCCAATCTGGACGCGCACCTGGGCGGTCAACCTTGTTGATAACAAC
This sequence comes from uncultured Alteromonadales bacterium, assembly GCA_937864365.1. Lineage (GTDB taxonomy): Bacteria > Pseudomonadota > Gammaproteobacteria > Pseudomonadales > Cellvibrionaceae > Sessilibacter. Next base: position 6,799 of record CALMJT010000200.1, read on the forward strand.
AATGGGCTTTAGGCCGCGCTCAAACGCTTTTGAAGTTACGAAACGCGTTTGTGGCATTGGCCCGTCTACGGCGTCAACCAACAAACACACACTGTCTACCATCGACAATACGCGCTCTACTTCGCCGCCGAAGTCGGCGTGCCCAGGGGTGTCTACGATGTTGATGCGGTAGTCATTCCAACGGATGGCGGTGTTTTTCGCCAAAATGGTGATTCCACGTTCCTTCTCTTGATCGTTGGAGTCCATGATGCGCTCTGCGCCAACATCTTTACGGTCTAGGGTGCCGGATTGGCTCAACAACTTATCAACGAGGGTGGTTTTGCCATGGTCAACGTGGGCAATAATGGCAATGTTTCTTAACTTCTCAATCACAGGAAAATCTCTGGTGGGCAAAAATTGGCCGCGATTATACCCATGGTCTATGACTTAAAATAGGCCTAGTTGGACTTGAAAGAGAATCTTTTGTTGTTTTATTAAGCTTTGCCGAAAATATTCGGGCAAATCTGCGATTTTCAGAGGTTTTCGACAATTTTAGCGTTTTATCGGCAAGAATTAATTTGAAGTATTTTTTGATCAATATTCGTAGTCACGTTGGTGAATGCTTTTTTCCTGAATTGCAGGTATTTATAGCGACCGCTGACATTTGAGAATGGTTTTAGGATTGTTAGAATTCCGATCTTAAGTGGTGGCCTTTCGCTGACAGCGATATCGGTGACAAGGCGTGAGGTTCTCGGTATAAGTAGGGTCTCTTAAATATCTATTCACAGAAACAGTAATTGTTAAAGGGTAATCCGTGACACAGCTTAATCCCAGACAACGCCAAGCCGTTCATTATGTTGATGGGCCGTGTTTAGTGCTCGCCGGTGCCGGGAGTGGTAAAACCAGCGTGATTACCCGAAAGATCGCTCATCTCATCGAAAACTGCGACATTCCCGCGCGTAATATTGCGGCGCTTACCTTTACCAATAAGGCCGCCCGTGAGATGAAAGAGCGCGCCACAAAATTGGTAAAAGGCTCTGCGGCAAAAGGCTTAACCGTATCTACCTTTCATAATTTAGGCTTGAATATTATTCGCCGCGAATATCGACATTTGGGTTACAAACCCGGATTTTCGATTTTTGACGGTGAAGATTCGCGAGCGCTACTGAAAGAATTAATGCTCAAAGACGGCGATTTAGACACCGATCTGCTCGATTTAACCCAGCATCAAATTTCGAATTGGAAAAATGATCAGGTGCATCCGGGCATTGCCATCAGTAAGGCAGAAAGCGAAGGCGAGCAAAAAATTGCCTATGTGTATCAACGCTACAATCAAGCGTTACACGCCTACAATGCCGTTGATTTTGACGATTTAATTTTGGTACCAGTAAATCTGTTTTCTGAAAACGAAGAGGTGCTTCGCCACTGGCAGCGCAAAATCCGTTATTTATTGGTCGATGAATATCAAGATACCAACAACGCTCAGTATTTGTTGGTTAAACAGTTGGTTGGTGGTCGCGGTTCATTAACCGTGGTGGGTGACGATGACCAATCCATTTACGCATGGCGTGGCGCTCGTCCCGAAAACATGAGCTTGTTAAAGGTCGATTTTCCCAATTTAGAAGTGATTAAGTTGGAGCAAAATTATCGTTCCACACAACGTATTCTAAAAACCGCTAACCACTTGATCGCCAATAATCCCCACGAATTTGAAAAAACGCTGTGGAGTGATAAATCCATTGGCGAACCCATTCGGATTATTAAATGCGCTAATGAAGAAGCCGAGGCCGAACGGGTTGCTAACGAAATTGTTACTCAGCGTTTGCAGCGTCAGGCTAAGTTTCACGATTTTGCTATCTTGTATCGCAGTAACCACCAAGCGCGTTTGATGGAATTAAAGCTGCAACATCATCAAATTCCTTACGCCATGAGTGGCGGTACCTCATTTTTTGCACGCACCGAAATTAAAGACATCATGGCGTATTTGCGTTTAGTGGTGAATCCCGATGACGACAATGCCTTTTTGCGTATCATCAATACGCCGCGCCGACAAATTGGTCCAAGCACCTTAGAAGTTTTGGGGCGGTACGCAACTTCGCGAGAAATCAGTTTATTTACGGCCTGCGACGAAATGGGTTTGCAATCGCAAATCCCTGAAAATGCTCTAGAGCGGATTCGCCGTTTTTGTCATTGGTTAATGAACATCAGCTTACGTGCAGAAACCGACGAAGCCATGGCCGCCATTCGCGAAATGGTTGAAGACATCGACTACCAAGGTTGGTTACACCAAAATGCCAGCAGCTCCAAGGTTGCCGAGCGCCGCATGGAAAACGTCTATTACCTGCTGGATTCTATCGGTCGAATGCTCACTCCCGAAGATCCATCACGGGAGCCGATTTCATTAAAAGACGCCATTACTAAACTGGTATTAATGGATCTTTTAGACCGACAAGAAGAAGAGGAAACCCAAGATCAAGTGCAAATGCTGACGCTACACGCCTCTAAAGGTTTGGAGTTTCCTCACGTTTTTATTTTGGGCTTAGAAGAAGACATTTTACCGCACAGAAACAGTATCGAAGAAGAAAACGTAGAAGAAGAACGTCGTTTAGCATATGTGGGAATTACCCGGGCCCAGCGCAGTTTAACGCTAATGTTAGCGTCTAAACGCAAGCAATACGGCGAGGTTATGGAGACCAGCGAAAGCCGGTTTTTAGAGGAGCTGCCGGCAGACGAAGTGGAGCGAGAAGGATTTGGTCAATCTAGCCCAGAGCAAAATCAGCAAAAAGGTCGTGATACGCTGAATAATTTAATGGCGATGTTCGACGACTAACTGTACGAACCGAGCTATGTTATTCGGTTAAATTTAATGAGTAACTGGCTTGGCCCGCTTCACCCGAAGTAAACGTTCCCGTGCCGGTTAGCGTACTCAGCTCATCGGTGCCCGAATTGGCAACAAAGGTAAACTCACTGCTTGCGACACCCTTTTCAAATTTTCCCGTATGTTGAAGGGTAATGCTGCCGGACTTGCCGTTAATTGTTCCAGTAATCACTTCAAAACCAACAAATAGCGCACTGCTTGCAGTTTGATAAGACATTAAATAGGTTAATTCGCTGCTGCCTTCGATTTCGCCTTGGTATTGCTGGGTAATCTTTGCCAAGCTTTTTTTCGATCCGTCGGAGTTTTCTAGGTAGGGTGATTCATCCCACTGGGTAATCTGAAAGAGATTGCTCATGATGTTGCTCCTTTTATAGTGTGCCGTTTAAAGTACAGTGTGCCGTTTAAAGCCATGAATTATTGGCAGTCATTAAAAAGCCCGTCTAAACGGGCTTTTTTGTGGCGCTATTTTCAAAGCAATCAACAGCTGTATTAACCTTCAGAATCTTCGCTGGCTTCTTCTTCGGTTTCAGCGGGTAATGGCTTGTCGCCAACGGTCAACAAATCAACTTCGAAAATTAAGGTTGCATTTGGGCCGATCTCACCGCCGGTACCACCTGGGCCGTAAGCAAGTTCAGATGGGATGTACAATTCCCACTTAGAACCTTCAGTCATTAATTGTAATGCTTCGGTCCAGCCAGGAATCACTTGGTTTACACCAAAGGTGGCAGGAGCATTACGGCTGTATGAACTGTCGAATTCAGTACCATCAATCAAAGTACCGCGGTAATGAACGGTAACCTTGTCGGTTGGTCCTGGTTTTTCACCGGTGCCTTCGGTAATAACTTTGTATTGAAGACCCGATTCGGTGGTTACAACACCTTCTTTCTCACCGTTTGCCGCTAGGAATTCAGCGCCAATTTTTGCGTTTTCTTCACCGGCGACACGCGCTGCTTCTGCGGCAGCTTCTTGAGCAGCTTGTTGCTTAGCAATCATCACTTGTTGGAAAGCTTGCATGGTTTCTTGCATTTGCTCATCGGTTAAGCGAGGTTCTGCGTCGGCTTGCAAATCTTCAAGTGCTTGAGTGAGTGCTGGAATGTCTAAAACAATGTCGTCACGCTGAAATTGACGGCCAATGTTCAGGCCAAAAATGTAGCTGACTTTTTGTTCCATGGTTTCAACTGCTGCAGTCTTAGCTACCGCTTCTGGCTCGGCTTTCTCACCGGCACAGGCCACAAGCAACAACGAGCCTGCGACAGCGCTGGCTAATAATTTCAATTTCATTGTTTAATACCCTTAATTACTCGTTTATTTATCTTTTAAAAGCGTCGTGGTTTGACTGACGGTCTTAGCAAGCGCTTACAAAATACCGAAGATCAGTTTTTGTTAATCAGATTCGAGTCTCGGCTCAGTAAAAATATCCGTAAAAACCAAAAACGGCTGTCGATTCTATCGCCGCAAGACTAAAATTTGAAATGTCTTATGGAATATTCACTGTCAAGAGTTCGAATTTTGATAAATTTCCTTCCTAATTAGCCTTCGGTAATTCTCTAAAGGGTGCTTTGTTGGGTTAGTAGTTCTATCAAAAGAGCATTTGCCGTCAAATTTTCGCGCGATAAGTTATTGAAATTGTGAAGAAATTGGGCATTGTATTTTCAATTTCTGACCAATGAATAATTCTTGGTAAGTGAATCACCGGTTCTTAAGATGTTAAAACACCGGTTTTATACCCACAATTAAATGCCAAATTGCCTCTAAAAGGGTTGCGCGATTGATTATCGAATATCCCCGATTCTCAGTTGTGTGAATTTTTAATGGCAAAAACTCAGATTTTTTCGAAATTGGTATTCAAAAATCAATACTATGAAAAGTATCTAAATAGCGTTTTTAGAATTTGTGATAAAAATGTCAGCGTTAACGACAGTAACCACACTGACTAATTTGCCAGTTATTGTCATATTCAAGAATATCCATTGATGTTTATCGTGAATTATTTATCTATTAAAGAGTACGTTTGTCAGTTATCTATTCGCAATTGATAAATAAAATATTACAAAAACATTGAAAACCGACATTAGTGATAAATTTATGGGAAGCCTAACCGGGTTTTTGTTAAAAAGAACTACTGTTAATAACCTAGATTCGATTAGGCGACCTCAAGCTGCGCAGGCTTTGTGTTAATTAGCAAAGGCGGTATTGATAAACTAAAGCAAGCGCAGAGTGAGCTTGTGTAAAGGTTAGATTTTAAAGCGCACTTTTGAGGCATTGTTGAGCAGCATTATGTTACAGGGTGCTAACTAAAACCCGCGGTGCACCCTATGTATTACGAATTTGCTGAAAATTATCCAAGAAAACTTCAATAAAAGGCTAAGCAACCTAACCCATCAATGCGCACATTTACTGTTGTTCATCAAAAGCAACACGGGTTTTGGTAGGATTTGGAAAAATCCGTTGCGCCTACTTTGCACCTAAATAGTTTTACAAAATTGAACCCTACTAAGGTTGTATGAATAAAGCGTTAAATCTCGAAAACACGGCTTTGCAACTGTCTACAAAGCTGGGTTTGATAAATGAAATTATTAGCAAAAAAAACTCAATTGGGAATTGATCGTGAAGCAACGGTCAAATAATTGAATTTTTTTTATTTTAATTTGCAGAAAACATACATTTTTCGAAAAAACAGAGTTATTATAATTTTGTTTAGATAAGAATATTCATTAATTTTTTACAGGACACTCTCATGGCCGCCCGAAAGAAAACCGTGGTTTCAATTGCGGATCTTGAAAAGCAAATTGCCAAGGTCAGCGAAGATCTCAATAAAGCTCGTCAAAAGAAAGTTACCGATGCGCAAACGGCATTGGCAAAAGCAGAGAAAACTGTAACTGCTGCTAACAAAAAATTAGTGGCGGCCCAGTTGAAAGCAGACAAGGCGGCTAAATCTGCCAAAACTGCTGCTCAAATTGCACGAGCTGAAAAAGCGAACGGTGAAGTTGAATTGGCTAAAGTTAATTTAGATTTGGTGGCTGAAGAAGCGGCCGAATTAAAAGAAGGCATTGCTGCTTTACAAGCCGAACTTAAACAAATAGAAGCTGTTTCTGCTGCTATTGACGCCCAAGCCAAAAAGTTAGGCGTTACTGAAAAGAAAGCCGCGCCAGCGAAAAAAGCGGGTAGACCAAAAGCAGCTGCTCCAAAAGCGGCAACGGCTAAGGCAGCTCCAGCGAAAAAACGTGGTCGTCCTAAAGCGGCAGAAGTTGCAACTGAAGAAGTTGTAGAAGCTGCGCCAAAACGTCGTGGTCGTCCTAAGGCTACTGCACCTGCGGCAGCACCTGCAAAAGCCGAAGCGCCTAAAAAGCGCGGTCGTCCTAAAGCGGCAGCAGCTGCAACCGAAGAAGTTGTAGAAGCTGCGCCAAAACGTCGTGGTCGTCCTAAGGCTGCAGCGCCTGCGGCTGAGCCTGCAAAGGCCGAAGCGCCAAAAAAACGCGGTCGTCCTAAAGCGGCAGCGGCGGCTGAACCAGAAGCGGCAAAAGTAGAAGCGCCTAAAAAGCGTGGACGCCCAAAAGCGGCCGTGACTGAAACCGCAGATGTGGAGGCACCCACGCCAAAAAAGCGCGGACGCAAACCGAAGGCTGAAGTAGAGCCTGAGGCTGACTCCCCAAGTCAAACCGCTTTATTTGCAACCCCAACCCCTGAAATAGAAGAGGTTGGGAAAAAAAAAGAAGAAGCCGAAAAGGTTGAAGCTTCAACCCAAGCGTCAGTCGTTAGTGAAGAAGAACAAGACTCCGCCGCGAATGACGCAGCAGATGCAGTTGAAGCAGCGTTTGACGAAGAAGAGTCATCCACTGAAGAAAACGTCGAGTCTGAAGACGACACCGTCGGCGAAGAAGTCGAGTCGCAAGACGTTGAAGAAGACGCCGATGAGGATACGTCGTCGAATGTGGTAAGAAGTTTATTCGACACTCCTAAAAAATAAACAATCTCTTTTGAGACGTTAAAACGGGGCTTAATGCCTCGTTTTTTTTATTGGTTAAAAACACCTTTAGACGCTCCTGATTACTTCCGCCAAGATTTCCGATTTCCTTATAATTCCAATCACTTCCCCTGTTGAGGTCGGCAATACATTCATGTGTTGCGGAAAACTCTGTTAATAAAAGTTACTGTTAATCAAAGTTTCTGTTAACAATTCTAACGGGTGTGCCTAAATTATTTGCCAAAAACTTCCGACCAGCCTTGGTCAATCAGCATCTGCTTTTATACGACTATTTATAGTTATCTTTTTAGACGCTTATTATTACCGTTTAAGATTGCGTCGCTGCGTTAAGAGTTGAAGTTGGAATTTATACGATGATGTATTGCTGCGTGCAATTTACGGTAACCGAAAATACCCTAAGCTAAATTCAGCTATTAATCGTATGCGTGTTGGCGTCGAATACCTGTTGTCCCGCTACCAATAGCTCCCGTAATGTTTTAAGTACCGGTCTTGGTAATTGGTAAAAAAGCAGTAATTGTTTCAGGTTATGCTGACTAATATCGTTACTATCGCAAGTGGCTTTTGTTTGATTGAATGTTTTTGTTTGTTCAAAAAGCAATCGCTGTTGATGTTGCTCTGCCAGTAGCTCCAGTTTTTTGACGATGTCTCTTAAAACCGAGCGTTTAGCAAGATTATCTGTGGTATGCGCTGGCAGTTGCGGGGACATATGTTGAGTTATCGGTTGCGTTATCTCAGTTTTTAGTTGGATGCGTATCTTGCGCAGCATTATGGTTTGTTGATCAAATTGCGTGATCAACTGCGTGCACTGTTGTAAGTCGCTTGGCGAACAGGTTTTATCGAGCAGCGTTGACCAAATAAGCCAACAGATTAGATTAACATTAACAAGGTGCTGATCTTGTAGCGCCAAACATTTCTCCGCAACCTGCGGTTGGGCATAAAATTGCCACGAAAATTTCCACAGTGGATTATTCAGCGCTGAGTGATTTGAATGATTCACTGAAATTACCTTTAACACGTCATCAGATTTCACTACTCTGTTTTGCCTCTGATGCGTAGAATGCGCGCCATGATTACATTAGATTCCATCAGTTTACAACGCGGTGCTAAGCAACTTTTAGAAGGTGCTAGTTTACGTATTTTTCCGGGACACAAAATTGGCGTTATCGGCGCTAATGGTAGTGGTAAATCCAGTCTATTTAAATTATTACTTGGGCAATTACAGGTTGATGCAGGCAACTGTTTCATTCCTAGCGATTGGAAAATCGCTCATATGGCCCAAGAAACCGAAGCCAGTGAGCGTGGCGCCAGAGATTATGTGATCGACGGTGACTGGCATCTGCGCGCGGTTGAAACACAAATTAACAATCACGACGACGTTGATGGCGAACATCTGGCCAAACTCTACGCGGAGTTTGAAGAGTTGCAGGGTTATACCGCCGAGCAGCGAGCGTCTAAACTGTTGGACGGTCTAGGTTTTAGTCCATCTGATTACACGCGTCCGGTCAGTGATTTTTCCGGTGGTTGGCGCATACGATTGAATCTGGCTCAGGCATTGATGTCGCCATCGGATTTATTGTTACTGGATGAACCGACCAACCACTTAGATTTAGATACCACCGTTTGGCTGGAAGGTTGGTTGCAAGCCTATACCGGCACCTTATTAATTATTTCTCACGATCGCGATTTTCTCGATAACGTGGTTACCGAAATCGTTAATTACGAAGCGCGTAAATTAATTGGTTATGGCGGTAATTACAGTGCTTATGAACGACAAAAAGCACAACGCCTTTCGCAACAACAACAAGCTTTTGAAAAACAACAAGCTCGAAAAGCCGAAATCGTCGATTTCGTTCGTCGTTTCCGCGCCAAGGCGTCCAAAGCCAAGCAAGCGCAAAGTCGTTTAAAAGAATTGGAGCGCATGGAAGAAATCGCACCGGCACATATTGATTCACCGTTTCATTTCTCCATTGCCTGCTCTGAAAAAGTATCTGTGCCTTTATTAAGTCTTTCGCAGGCAGATCTCGGTTATGGCGACAAAGCCCTAATTAAAAATGTTAATTTATCCATCAGCGTTGATACTCGCTTAGGTTTATTAGGCGCAAACGGTGCTGGTAAATCAACGCTCATTAAAACTCTCGCCGGTGAATTAACGTTATTGAATGGATCGAGAACCTGCGGCGAGCATCTAAAAATCGGCTATTTTAACCAGCATCAATTAGAAGCGTTGGATATGCAGGCTTCTTGTGCACTGCATTTACAGCGTATTTCGCCTAAGGCTCGCGAACAAGAAATTCGTAATTTCTTAGGCAGCTTTGGTTTTATTGGTGATCGCGCGCTAGAAACCATCGAACATTTCTCCGGTGGTGAAAAGGCGCGTTTAGCTCTCGCAATTGTTGCTTGGCAAAAACCCAATCTCTTGTTGCTCGACGAGCCAACCAACCATTTGGATTTGGAAGTGCGTCATGCGCTGACCGTTGCTCTGCAAGGTTTTGCCGGTGCTGTAATTGTGATTTCTCATGATCGGCATCTATTGCGTAATACCGTTGACGACTTTTTATTGGTTCACGACGGTTGTGCAGAACCTTTTGACGGCAGTTTAAATGATTACCAAAAATGGTTAAGCGATAATAAAAAAGCCGAAAAAGCCGAAAAAGACGCGCCTGCCCAATCTCAAGTTGTGCAAACTCTTGATAAAGCAGATCGTAAAGAGCAGCGACAAAAATCTGCGGCTAAACGCGAGCAGTTAAAACCGTTAACACAAAAGCTTAAAAAGCTAGAGCGTGACATTGAAAAGCTGCAAGCAAAATTAAGTGAGCTTGAAGTGATACTGGCGGATAACAGCTTATACGAAGATGCTGATTCAGCTGAGCGCTTGCAAAAAATGCTAAAAGATCAGGGTGCTGCCCGTGAGCAATTGGCGTCATTGGAAGAGCAGTGGATGGAGGTCAGCGAAGAGCTGGAGGCGCTGTCTTAATTTCTACACAAGTGCGGTTTGTATTGAGCGTCAAATTAGTATGAATATAAATAGCGAGTATCAATATAAACGGCACTGCTAAGACCAATACAGCGTTTATCAATACAATGCTTATCGAGACAACGTTCATCAATACAACGTTATGAAAGTATAGAGGCAACTCTGATTAGCCTAGAGTTTTGATTAGCCTAGAATTTTCTGGATTAAGATAGAGCTTCCTGCGACGCTAGGAAGTATCGCCTATTTCAGAACGGTAAGTGATTGAAGTTGTGAAGAAATTGGAAATCGCATTGTGGATTTCTACTCGCTGATGAATTCATTAAGGAATTCATCAGCGTCTCCCGAAGGTGCCACCGCTTTAGTTGTTTTGTAATTCTAAAGCGGTAACAGAGAAATTACTTGCTGTTGTCAACCATGTACTCGATGCCAGCTTTAATTTCGTCTTCAGAACAATCTAAACACAAACCTTTTGGCGGCATAGCGTTAAAGCCGTTCCAAGCGTGATCGAACAGAGTATCTAAACCTTTGGCAACGCGCGGACCCCAGTCACCTGCTTCACCAAACTTAGGTGCACCAGACACGCCAATTGCGTGGCAAGTGGTACATTTAGAATCGTAGATTTCTTTACCGCTGCGTGGACCTGACGCCACAGGCGCCGCAGGTGCTGCTGCGCAAGGCTCACCAGACATGCAAAGCTCACCCACAGGGGCGATTCGCTTTTGAACGCCTTCAGATACTTCGTCTGCTTGGCTAAAACTAACAAACATTAAGCTGGCTGCGGCGATGGCGAAAGTCGCTTTTTTTAAGGTCATAAGATTTCTCACTAACGGCTGGGTCACTTCTGCAATCACGATTTTTCCCTCATGAGCTTTGTGCGAATAATTCAAACGGGCGGCGATTATACCCACAAACCACGTAGTGGTGAAAATTTATCGCGTAATGGAAATTTAATTTTATCAATTTCTTATACGCTGTTTGATCTAAATAGGTGAATAATTCGAAAACTTTCTGCGAAATGAATCCATTTGCTTTAAGAAAGTCAGGATCATTCTGCCGACCTACGACCGTTACAGTCGTGATTTGGGTGTCAATGACAAGGAATTTTACGATCTTATTAGGCTAAAGAGTGCTTCGTGGGGGGCAATAACGGATGATCAGGGTCGTAATTGGCTTGCAAATACTGTTCGAATTCTTCGCTAGAAAGAGGCTTAGAATAGTAATAGCCCTGAATGCAGTCACAACCAATATTGTTGAGAAATTTCAATTGCTCCGACCGTTCAACACCTTCGGCCACTACCTTTAAGCGAAGGTTTTGTGCCAGCGATATGATGGCCTGAACAATGGAGTTATCTTCGGTGTCGGCAGGAATATCGACAATAAATGAGCGATCGATTTTCAGCTCGTCGATGGGAAAGCGCTTTAGATAGCTCAACGACGAGTAACCGGTGCCGAAATCGTCGATAGAAATCGATACGCCGAGCTCCTTAAGCGTATTGAGCTTTTTAATGAGTAATTCGATATCGCCAATCAAGGTGCTTTCTGTGATTTCAACAGTAAGTTTGCTCAGATCCAAGTGGTTCAGTTGTTGGACGGCGACCAAGTCATCGACAAAATTAACATCATTGAACTGCGCGGCGGCAACATTAATGGCCATGGTGAGGTTGGTGTAACCTTTTTTATGCCATTGTGCGAGCTGATTGCAAGCTTTGCGCATTACCCAACGCCCAATAGGCACAATTAATCCGGTCTCTTCGGCCATGGGAATAAAATGGTTGGGTGAGGTAACTTCGTTATTTTTAGGATACCAGCGTAGCAGAGCCTCACAACCAATGGGTTGACCGGATTTTGGATCCACTTTGGGCTGATATTTGAGCTGAAATTCGCGGTTTTCTATGGCGGTGCGAAGCGCTACATCCAAACGAAGCCTGCGTTTATCGTGAGAATCAACGGCTTCGCAGTAAAACTCAAAAGTATTACCTCCCAGCGAACGGGATTGTGCTGAGGCTGAGCTTGCGCACTTAATCAGCTGATCGGCCATGGTGCCTTGATGCGGGTGTATGGCAATACCAATCGATGCGCAGGCGTAAAACTCGTGACCTTCAATCAAATACTTCCGCGACAGCTGCTTGAGAATTCCGGTTACCAACACTTTAACGGTGTTGTTATCCGATTGCGTTAGCAGTAACGAGAATTCATCGGCACCGGTCCTAGACAGACTTTTCCACAGCTCTTTTGCCTGATTGCCTTTGCAGATGGTCACCTTCTGCAAAAAATCGGAAAGTGTGCGCGCCATGGTCGATAGCAATTCGTCGGCGATTTGCGGACCAAGGGTGTTGTGGACACGTCGGAATTGATCGACGCGAATGTTGATTACCGCTGTTTCACAATCGCGATTACCGAAGGCATTTCTTTTAATTTCCATCGACAGCTTTTCGATGAAGTTTTGGCGATTGGGTAAGAATGTTAAGGCGTCGTAGAGGGCCAGTTGTCGTTGGTAGGCGTGAACGGTTAAGGCTCCGCGTACCCGCAAGATCAATTCACTGGGATCAACCGGTTTGGATAAGAATTCGGTGGCACCCAACTGTAAGGTTTGTAGCTTGGTGTGTGCGTCGCTCGACGAGCTTAAAACAATGATCGGTAAATATTTAAAACGCGGCTCTTTACGCAATATTTTGAGAACTTCAAAACCGGTCAAGCCAGGCATGTTGAGATCGAGCAATACAATGTCGATGGGATAAGTATCGATGAGTTTTAGGGCGCGACGTGGGTCACCGACCGATATGATGTTGTTATAGCCGGCTTCTTGTAAGTACAGCTGAATAAAGTCGGTGACGAGTGGTTCGTCGTCGACCAACATAAAGTGAGACTCTTTGATTTGATCAAGAAGCTCAGGGCTAATAAGTTTTGGGGCCTTACTCAGCATATCGACTACATCAATACCAGCGGCTTAATAACTAAGGCGTGACAATACAGTAAACACTCCAAACAGCCTGTAAACGATGATGTTGCTGTGCTTCTTTGTCCGTAACTGGGGCGGCGCCTTCCATTTCGACAGATCATCATCACGGTATTTTCCTACGGTCAGTCTATTATTATGTTTTCTCGATTGTTTGCGTTTTTACTAATTGACGCACGTTAAATTTAGTTAAGTCTAAAGTTCATTTATTACTCATTCACCGATTTGAGCTCCGGTACAATACGTACTCTTAAGCGCAATTCTTTGAAGTGCTCCAAACTATTAGTTAAGTCTCTTAGCGCTGTTTTCGCCAGTGCGATTTTCTCAAGATGATCGGCGACGATCGAAAACTCAGAGAACCCGGCGGTTCCAGCGCTGCCTTTAATCGAATGAGCAATGTTGGCGACGCTGTTGTGGTCGCCTTGATCAATGGCCGTCTGCAAATCTTCAAGCTGGGAATCAAAGCGGATTAACCAGCGTTCAATAATTGGTCTAAAGCGAGGGTCGTCGGCAAGCTTTGATGTAATCGCCGAGCTTGCTGAAATTTTCGGTTTTGGAAATTGCGATGGTGCAATGGCCGTTGCCATAGGTCGCGGCAATAAAGAAGGTGCAGAGTTGGATTCTTTGATAGCCGGTAAAAACTCACGCAGGATTGTAATTAGCTTATCGAAGGCGACCGGCTTTGACATATAACTGGTATAACCGGCCTGTTTACAGCTTGCCTCTACGCCGCGCATGGCGTGGGCAGTAAGCGCAATGACTGGACGATTCCAATGCATTTGTCGCAATTTGCGAACGGCGGTGTAACCGTCCATTTCGGGCATTTGTACGTCTAGAAGCACGAGATCGGGATTGTGCTGTTTCACTTGTTGAAGGGCCTCTAAACCGTTGGCGGCACATATCACCGTTAAACCAACGTCTTTAAGAATAATTTCTAAAAGCTCGCGGTTTTCATCACCGTCGTCAACAACCAAGACCGTGGCCGGATAAAAATGCCAACTGCCGGTATTTTCGATGTTACGGTGGTCGTTGTCTTGCAGTCTCTCAACGGTAACCGAATTCTGGCTGAACTGAGCCACTGGCATTTGCAGCTCAAAACAGCTGCCTTTGCCCTGTTGGCTGGTGCACTCTAGGTTGCCGCCAAAGGCGCGAGCGAGATGTCGACAAATGCTCAGGCCAAGCCCGGTGCCGCCATACTGGCGAGTAATTGACGTGTCTGCTTGCACGAAGGGTGCGAATACATTTGCTCTTTGCTGTTCGGTCATACCAATGCCGGTGTCGATCACGCGAATGCGCAGCTGACCTTGGTTGCCAGCGCGAATTTGCCAGCTCGACTCAACACTGACACTGCCTTGGTGCGTAAACTTAATGGCGTTGCCCACGAGGTTGGTCAAAATCTGGCGCAGCCTAGCTGGGTCAGACTTAATGGTCTCGGGCATGGCGGTCAACGCCTTAAAATTAAGCTTCAAACCTTTTTCGTTGGCCCGCACCGACATGATTTGCAACACCTCGGCAATTACCTGATTAACGTCGCAATCAATAGACTCAATCTCCAGATGACCCGATTCCACTTTGGACAGATCAAGAATGTCGTTAATTAGGTTCAGCAGGTGCTCGCTGGAGCGCAAGATGGTGTGTAGGTAGTGATTGACGTCGATATCAGGCGTGCCGCCTTTGAGGCTAGAAAATGATCGCAGCAAGAGTTCGGTAAACCCCATGATTGCATTCATCGGTGTGCGAATCTCATGGCTCATGTTGGCCAGAAAGTCACTTTTCGCCTTGTTGGCTGCCTCGGCCAGTTGCTTGGATGCCTGCAACTCCTGCTCTTGTTTTTCGAGTAGCGTAATGTCATCAAAACTAACCAACACGCCGCCGATATTTTTATCGCCGGTGAACACCGGTGAACAGTTGGTTTGATACGAGAGCTGGCGACCGTCATCTAACCACAAATGCAGGCGCAAATTGGTTAAGACTTTGCCGGTGCGCATCACTCTGGCCCAAGGCAGGCGCTGATTATTGAGCGTAGCATTGTCGATAGAGCGCCAGTCAAAACTCGACGCGGCAACACCTAATAATTCTCCCGCTGGTTTGCCAACCATGGTGGCAAAAGCTTGATTAGCCAGAACAATGTTGTATTTGTTATCTAAAACCAGCAACCCTTGTGCAATCGTATCAAGTGCGGTTTGTACGCGCTCTGGAATAGCTTGGGAGGGATCGAGATCTCTAAACACTCGGCGAAGATAGAAGATAAACAGTACAAAACACACCACCGTGGTGATGATAATCAATCGAGTGGCAGGCTGTTCAAAGAAGGAAATCCAAGCGCTCGATTGCGGTTCAAAACGCATTTCGAGATAGCCCCAAAGAGCGTCATTAGCAAAAATAGGAACCTGCAATTCACCAAGCTTGATATTGGAGTAGTTGGTCACCGAGTTGCCGTCAGAACTGCTGCGCTTGGATTTATCGTTCGGCCCCTGCCATTGCTGGTTGTGAGCACCAACCTCAACCAATAGTTCGCCATTTTTGGATCGAATCGCTGCCGTAAGTAGGTCTTCGTAACGGTTCACCGAGGTTTTTAAGCTTTGCTCCATGCGCTGGATTTCATTGCGAGTCACCAGCGTGGCGTTAGAGGTGGCGAGAATTTCCGCCATTCGATAGCGGCCAAGCCAGCGCTCTTCGGTTGAGTCTGGCAATAGTCCAAGTAAACCCAGCGAAATAAGCGCGCAAGAGACAATGCTGGCCAGTCCCAAGGATATTTTAAAACTCACGTGATAGCGCTTGTGCCATCGGCTTAGGGTCATGCCTTAAATCTCAATCTGCACTGCTTGTTGTATTCTTTGGCGTTGCTTGATGACTCACCAAGCTCTCTAAGCTTTCGCCTTGATCATCACGACCCGAGTAGCCCTGCGTCAAAATCGGTAGCGGATCTATGAAGCGCCATGCCGGTAAAGAGGTCAAGACGCTGGTAAACACCAGTCCGCCGCGAGCCAACCAAATGGCGTAACCTGCCGATAGGCCCGCGGTGATGCTGGCAGCAGCTTGCCAGAGAACACCACTTTCGACGTTGACCTGGGTGAATTTGGCACGTAAATGCTCAAATTCGTCGCTATTTGTTTGATTGATCACAAGGGTTAGGTCAGCAATTAAGGTATCGAAACCCGTGAACAGCGAATCCGACGTTTGAAAACTGGAATTGCTGGCAAGGGTAAAAACGTTATTAGCCGTAGCAATTTGGTTTTCGCTGGAAGAAACGTCTCTAAAGCTAGACGCAAAATCTGTGAGTCGCTCCCCAGCCAAAATTTCTACAGAAACGCCGTTACCAACATCAATAGGATCGAGCGTAAAGCGCGAAAAGTTTGCCGAGCTGCTGTCTTGGCTGGTGTCTTCTGCCGAGCTTTGCGAGCCGGTGTTTTCAGGTTCGCCTTGATCTTCGCCGTTGGTTCCTGATCCCGTGGCAGGCGTTGTGGTTGTTGGTGTTGTTGTGGTTGCCGTAGGTATTTCCGTGGGCGGCACCACAACTTGCACATCAACAGGGGCTGCTGGTTCGGTAACTTCTGGCATGGTTTCCGGTTCAGGGATAATCACCATCGGCGGATCAATAACCTCAGGCGGGTCAACCACCACAGGCGGATCAATAACCTCGGGTGGCGGCACTTCCTCGGGATCAGTGGGGGGGTCGGTTGGGGTTTCTACGCTCGGGGCAAATAGCACCGAGTTGTTGCTAAACACCGATTCTGCCGTACCTTGGTTATCCAAATAGGTAATTTCTAAGGTAAGAGTTGTATTGCTGTCTGCCACGCTGAGCTGGTAGTTGGCAGAGGTAGCGCCACTGATGGCTTGTCCATCGCGATACCACTGGAAACTCAACTGTCCCAAACCGTCGGCGTCGTTGAGTGATGTGGTCTCGGCGCTCAGTAAGCTGCCCACTTGAAGGTCTGCGCCCGTCGCGATTGATACGCCACCCTGTGGGAGATCATTTACCGAGGTAATTTCAAGGCTGTCTTGACTGAAGAGCGTCTCTAGAGTGCCGCCGGAATCCGTATAGGTAACGGCCACACTTAAACGACTGGCGACGTCGATATCGTCGATGGTGAAGCTTTGATTGGTTGCCCCGGTAATGGCGATGCCGTTTCTATACCACTGAAAGTTAAATTGCTCGAGACCGTCGGCATCGGTGATTGCATTTAGGTTGGCGGTAAGAGTTTGTTCTTCGCGAGCAGTGCCATCAATAGTCACCTCGCCTTGGGGCGAATCGTTAAGGTTAGCGATTATTGGCGTTGTGTCTGAGACTATTTGATTGGCAAAGCCCTGCTGGTCTTGGTAACTGATCTGTACCGAAAGCTCAGCACCTACGTCGTCTTGGGTGGTTTGATAGTTTTGCTCGGTAGCGCCGCTGATCAAGGCACCGTTTCGTAACCATTGATAGTTGATAGTGCCAAGCCCGTCGTTGTCGGTCACGTTGCTAATGTTCGCAACCAAAGCTTGGCCCTGCTCAAAGATTCCCATAATCTCTGGTAGACCAACAGGATTATCATTAATGGCTGTAATGGTTTGTGATTGCTCACTAATAAAGCTTTGAGCAACACCAAAACTGTTGGTAAAGCTAATTTGTACCGACAGTTGAGCACCTACATCTGGGTCGTCGCTGAAGTAGCTGGACTCATTGGCACCGTCTATGGCCAACCCGTTTCTAAGCCATTGATAGGTCAAATCGCTGGGGGTGTAAGCCACGCCATTACCATCTTGCACTAAAACATCGGCCGTTAAAGTCTGTTCTTCGATGGTATTTCCTAACACGCTGGCCGTGGCAATATCTTGGTTGTTGGCCGCCGTCACCAAGGCGGTTTGGCTGCTGAGTAGCGTTTCGGTCGTGCCCTGATTATCTACGTACTGAATTTGCAGACTAATTGCGCTGCCGACGTCGTCACCGGTCAACAGGTATTGGGTATCGGTCGCGCCACTGATGGCAACACCGTCGCGCAACCATTGATAACTGAACTCACCCAAACCGTCGTCGTCACGAATACTGCCAGTGTTGGCAATTAAACTCTGGCCTTCCACGGCGTTGCCGTTAATTCGTGGCGTACCTACAGGTTCGCTATTTACATTTACGACCGCAACCGACTCGGCACTGATTAAAGATTCGCGATTGCGATCGCCATCGGTATAACTGATTTGAACCGAAATACGTGCGCCGACATCATTATTCGTTAACGTGTAGGTGTCTGATGTTGCGCCCGGAATTGAGCTGCCGTCGCGCAGCCACTGATACCGAAACGTACCTAGGCCTTCGGGATCGGAAACAGAACTGGTATCGGCGGTGATTTCCTGACCTTCCAAAAACTCCCCAATCAACACAATGTCACCCTGCGGTGTTGTGTTTTCATTTTGAGATTCAAAATTGGTGGCGAGCAGACTTAAAGAATTTATATCCGCGGTTGCAGTTGCTAAATTTAAATCAGAACCCGTAAACGCAATACCTTGAAATTGCGCCGCGCCAGAAACACTGAATTGAATAACGTCGCTGGATTCGGTTTGCGCATCACCAAAAGTACCCGATTGATTAAAGCTCGCTAAAATTGTGGACGATGAAAACGTTTGTCCGGCGACGGTGGTTTCTACTTCTACAAATTCCAAAGCATCAATTCCGGCGCGATTTCCCAAGGCGCTGCCATTGATGTTGAGGTCAGTTAACGCTCGGGTAATAACACTGCCGTCGCTTTGCGAATTGGCGAGATAAATTTGCGTATCGTCATCGAACGCCACCAGTAGCGATCCGCTAGCGAGTTGTTCGCCGTTAAAATTACTGTTTTGCTCAATGAGCGTTAATGCAGAAACGCTGTCGGGTAAGTTAGTAATAAGGCTCGAAAATTCACCGCTGCTGTAATCAAAACTGGTTGAGCCATCGTTATTGTTAATTAGCGTAGGCCTAAACAAAATAATATCGTCGGCATCAACCGAAAGCGTAGTTCCAGATGTGCTGGTAAAAGTATGGCGTCCGTCCACCGAAAAAATCAGATCGCCGGAGAACAACGCCAGATTTTCGCCATTGATACTAATGGTTAAATCACTCGCAACCGCATGACTGGCATCAATATTAATATTGCCATTGGTAAACGTATCGCTACCAAAAAAGCGCGCAAATAAATCCAAATCAGGTGTCGCGTCGTCGGAATTAAGTCCCGCCACTAATTCATCACGATTCGCCGCATCAACACTGCCGTCGTTCGCCGTTAAGCTTGTATTGCGATCAACCGAAAAAATAATCCCCGGATTTGTAATAGCCACAGAAACCGTTTGTCGCTGAATCTCCGGGCGGGTAACAACATTATTATTAGCGTCGCTTTTATTCAGCTCTAAAATAGCGACATCAGCATCTGCTACGGTTTTAGATAAGTCATTGTTAAAATCAGAATATTCGTTCTGGGAGGTATCAATTCCCAAAGTGGTATCGGCTGAAAATAATAAACGTGATTCTACCGGCGTAATTGCCGATCTATGATCTCCTGCCAAAGCCTTCGCACGCGCGCGCGAAACGGTTGCTTTCAATTGCGTTTTAATCGATTCGAAATAATTCAACATAACCGCTACTTCACTTTAGGTAATTTCGAACGTTGATTTTCTGAAAATTGCAGCGAACACTTTTGCCCCGCAAGAATGGTGTATTGGGGATTATCCAACACCAAGCGGGCACCAAAAGTCCCGCTGGCGGCATCGGCCATGGGATCGATACTGATCACCGTTGCTGTTAACGGTTTATCGGAATGCAATTCTGGAAATATTTGCGCAGTTTGAGCAATTGAAATTTGCGAGTAATAACTAATGGGAACAATCACTTCTATCTTTAAGGGATGCAGCTGAGCAATTCTCACAATGGGTTGTTCTTCAACATATTCGCCAACGTCTTTAAAGCGTTTAGTAACAAAACCACTAATTGGACTTTTAATGATCTTTTGCTGAAGCTGTTCTTCGGCGCGCACCAATTCAAGGTGACGAATATTTTGCAAATCTTCGGCTTGTTTTAATCGCCACTGGGATAAATCAAAATCTCGATCTGCCTGATCTTTAACGTCGTAGGAAACGCTGTTACTTTTGTACAAGGTATCGATGCGTTTTTTACGCTTCTCGTCGTACTCTTTATTTACCGCGTTAATTCCTACCTCAGAAGTTACTGCCGCTCGAACACTGGCGAGCTCAACTGAGGCTTTTTCAACTTCTGCACTTAACTGTGCAACAATTTCGTTTTCATTTACATAAACTCCGTGTTCAACATGAAGTTTTGCTATAACGCCAGCGACGGGACTTGAAAGATCAATGGTCTGAAAGGGATTGATCAAACAATCCATTGCCGGCAATGGCGCAGCCACGGCAGCCGATGCCGTCAATAAGGCTATCGATAGAGATCGAAGAACGGTTATTGGCGACATAATATTTCCAATAATAATTCGTAAAAATTATGACTTTCTTAAAAATAAAAACAGAATGGTCATTAAAATAAAATCACAAGATGCATTAGTAAACGCAAAAAATACCGCCGCGTTTCTACAATCAAGTATTTACAAACACACATCTATAACTAAAACCGATAAGAGCGACATTGTTAAGATTAGCAGAGTTTATTCAATACGGAAGTAAGCGATAAAAAATTGTTTAGTAACGGCTAATTTTAGAAAGAATGTATATGTTGGAATGATCAATACTCAACACATGCAGTATTTACCGAAAACTAAATTTGTGAAGCCGTTCATTATGAATTAAAAAATGGCGGTAGAAATAATTAAATTTTCAGTTTTTACAATTTTTCCCAATTTGAATTGGATTAAAAATAACGCGAATTCGAAAAAATTCGCTAAAGCGACATTTTATTCAAAGATTATTTGGGTGATAAAATCAAAATACTTATGACCCGTCAATTTTTTGGCTTAACCATCGTGAATATCTCAACCATAAGCGGTTAAAAATAGATTGCGGCTCGGTCAAAAAAATCAACTGCCATCGATAACTTAATATCGAACCATAAGGCAAAGCCGGTAATTGTACCGACACCAAAAAAGTAGGCGTTTGGCTGGTTAAGCCAGACGAATCACGCCAGTCGGTATCAATAGAACCTCCCAAACCAACGCTGTAAAATGGTGAAGATATTTGATCGCGAGCTTTAGATTCAACACTTACAATTTTTGCGGTATAGCGTTTACGTGGATCGGTAAACGGAATCGCAGACACAAATGCAAAGTCTTTGGGCAAGCGCTGTAAATCTTCCTGGCTAATTAATGCCTCTAGATAGACATCAGAATAATATACCGCTGTTACTGTAGGCTCACCTTTTTCAAAGTAACGACCTTGAATGGATTTATTATCGTGTACTAGAAGTCCTGCATGAGAAGCTATCACCTGTAGATTTTTTAACTTCTCATCAAGATCACGTTGATTGGTTTTCAAATCTTGAAGATTGGCTGCAAATTCTTCGGCAAGGGCAGGCGCACGGAAAGCCAGATCGGAATAACGAATGGTTTGTTCTTCAATTGCTAAAGCGTTAATTTTTTGTTCAATTAATAAATCCGGATTGGTAAGCTCAAGCAAGGTATCGCCGGATTCTATTTCCCTAGCATTTTCTGATAAGAAACTAATAACCGTCCCGTCAGACGGCGAACGGAGAGTAAATTGCGACTCATGTAATAATGCTGTGCTGGAAAAGCCGATGTTAAAAGGCAAAAAGAGAATAGCTAAAACAAAAGCCGATGGCGTGCCTATAGCCCAAAAAAATCGTTTAAGTTTGTTGTGATATTGACAGCGAAAATACAGCGTAACCAGCGTTTCACCTAAAAACCGAAAAGTGCCGCGGATTAGTATTAATGCAGCGATGACTAAACCTAACCACCATATTTGGCTAATTAAAAACATTAACACTAAAATGGTGACCATAATGCGGTAAAAAAAGGCAGCACAACCATAGCCATTGAGCCAAATAACTTCGCTATTAAGGTCGTTTGATGGTTTGGTTGGTGTTAAACCGAATAACCACAGTTGTGTGTTTTCTTTAAAGCGCTGTTGGGCGCGCGAAGCCAGATTCGGAATTTGCAATAACTCTGAACAGACATAATAGCCGTCGTAGCGCATGAGTGGATTTGCATTAAAAAGAATACTAGAAACAATACCAATAAAGGCTAAATCAAACAGTCCTAACAGTATTGTATGATAGACGCCGTTGCTGTCTGAGTTGTATTCAAAAATAGTCAATAGCGCTATAAACAGTATTAGCGCGAAGACCGCAATAAAAATCTCGGTGACAATTCCCGCAAGGCTTACATAAATGCGGTGTTTTCGAGAGGTGAAATAAGCGCTGGAACCTACATCCACAAAAGCTGCGGGTAAAAAGCCAAAAAATAACACACCAAATTTACCCACGTGACCGCCGTAGTATTTGGTCATAATAGCGTGAGCGAATTCGTGAATGGCTTTCATGGGTAAATACATGAACGCTAACAAGACTAAATTGAACGGAGAATAAAAATTGTTTTGATAAAACTCTAAGGTTTTGTCCAAATTGCTGGTTAATAACAATAAGCTTGTTATGACCAAGATTAACCCACAAGTAATCGTAAACTTAGAGAAAATGAGCGGTACGTAAGGCGTTAGTTTTTCGGCATATTCATTTGCGCTAAACAAATTAAATTTTGCCAGTAATGGGTTTTTCAAAAACCCGGCCAATCTAGGAAAAAAAGAACTTTCAGAGGCAGTTTGAACGTGGGTTAGCGAGACAATCTCATTGAGCCTATCGTGATTGCAAGTAATTAATCCCTGTTTAAGTAGATGAAATAAACCCAGACAAAGACTTTGTTGCTCGTCATCGGTAACCTTGAGTATTTTAAACGCATCAGCAACGGGTATTGTGCTGTGGCTGGAGAGCAACTCGTACAGGTTATTTTCGAGAAAAAAACTGTCGTTATGAATGTTACTGTAAATAATGACCCAGTTTTTACCTCGATACACCTGTGTGGTTATATTGGCGCTGGCAGAAATCTGAAAACAAGCGCGTTTAATCCAGAGCAGTATTTGCTGATTCATGCGCTACAATCCCAACTGCCAACGATTCAGCTGCCACCAGCGAATAAGATCACGAAAGAGAATTTTCCAGAGTGGTTGTTTATCGGTGTTTATTTTGGCTGACGCGGTCATGCCGGGTTTTAATAGTGTCGGAATTATTGCCTGCTGTTTTTCGTCAAAGTTCCAGTGGGTACGCGCTATAAAATAGACCTTATCATCGACAGTCTCTGCTATTGGTGTGACTTCAGAAATAGTAAATAAAATTTCGGCGGACGGTAGCGAAAATAGCTTGAGTAAACCGTGTTGATTTTCCCGAATGTAAATAATGTCTTTTTCGCTGATGCGTAAATTCAAATTGTATTCCGTCAAAGGCGCCAGCTCGAAAAGTATTTCACCTTTTTTCACCGGAGCACCCAATAATTGACTAACATCGCCGTGTAAAATAATGCCATCAAAAGGTGCTTTAATTTTTAACCGCGTTAGCCGTTCGTTAATGAGCTCAATTTTGGCTTGGGTTTGTTCACGTTGATTTTTTACGATCTTTGCTTGAACCTGATTAAATTCGGCTAATTCTTTCCGATAGAGCTTATCGTATTCTTGCAACTCGTTTTCGAGCTTTTGTTTTTCTAAATTTAAATCCTTATCATCTAAGGTTGCTAACAAATGCCCGGTTTTTACTTGATCGCCCGCTTTAAAGTGACTGTCTTTGATAAAGCCATCAACTGGTGCAACAAGGGCACGTTGTGAATCGCTGATAATTTCCGCCGTCGTGGTAATGGTTAAAGATGTGGGTATATTAAGAATACCCGAAATGGCAATAACTACCGCGACAACTAATGCTCTTTTTTGCCATTTGGAAAGCTGCGTAAAAAATCCAGCTTTTAGCGAAGCTTGTTTGGGTAATTGAATTCGATGGGAAGAATTAGCTACTGCGTAGCCGAGTTTTTTTACGGGTGAAAGTTGTAAATAATGACGAATTAATAAACTGGTGCCGAGTGTTTGCCAGGCGGTTGTGAGATAGGTGTTGGTTTTTGCATTGGCAGAATTGTGTTGATCAACAAACAAAATACAGGCACAGCCAAGCTCTGTATCGATGCTAATAACGGCGCCTTGAAGAGGCTTGAGCGGATGATCAATGATAATGTGTTCACAATAAGCTCGGCCGAGTTCGAGGTTATTTTCGGGTTCGCGCTGTAATGTTTTGGTTATATGTTTTGAATACTGTTTAATTAATGGTGATTGAGCGTCAAATTTACTGGAGTCGGAAATCGCAACAATACGGTTGCTGTTTTTTTTGTGTGAAGAAAACAAAGAATAATTAGGCAGTGAAATAACCACGCACTCACATTCAAATTTCTCTTTTAAATCTTTTGCAAGTAAATAGGTCGCGTCGTTAATGTTGATATGGCGTTCAATGATTTTAACCAAACCTTGTATGAGCCGAGTTGGGTCGATTTCAGCACTGGGTTTTGGATGTACGGGATTTAAGGGTAGTTGCTTATGTGGACTGCTTTGGCTGTTATCGGCCTTGTAAAAAAACAACGCCGCAACGTTTTTCATTACACTATTTATGTGTTCTTTTGTGAACACGCCGTTTCGCGTGAAGACAAAATATAAAATCAAACGCTGTTGACAAGTAACGTCGTTGTTAAAATATATCTCGCTGCTAAAGCAGACACAGTTCAATAAAGACTTTTTGTCGCTGTACAGTTGGATTTTTTGGCGCTGTATACACAGTTGTACTAATTTTTCAGCATTGTGTATCTTTTGTTCCAAAGATTCTTGATTTTGCCACAATAAAATGGGCTGGTTTGTCTCGGTCTGCGGTGACTTGTTTGCCGATGACGTACCATAAACATACGCGCCCGCGACCTTTAATTCGGTAAGAGTCGATGCTAATACCTGAAAGCGCTTGGTTAACCAAAGCTGGGTTTTGGCCGTTAATGGTTGCCCGGCATGAGTGCTGTCGGGCTCAAACGAGTTGACTGCATGGAGGTTGGTATTGAGCGCGGCAATTTTAGTCACAATGTCAGTATCACGGTATTATCAGCAATTTCTACTTTAAGATTAGTTGCTTACCAACGAACAGCAAGGTTAAGAACTGTGTTCAAAAGCGCTGCGTATATCCTTCATAAATTTGTGATGATTTTTAGTAAACCCAATTGTTATAACTATTGTCAGAGCAAGCGTTTGCCAATCACATAAAAATGGAGAATCTTAATGAAAACAAAGGTGTGGTTATCACGAATTTGGGTGGGTGGGCTCGCCTTTGCCTCGTTTGTTCTCAGCGCTTGCGCGGCACAAAACGAGTTGAACGAACACTTCAAGTTTTTGGAGACCATCGAGTCTAACAAAAACATCGTTGAACAAACCATGGATGTTGGAGATTTTGAACTCTCCTACCGTCGTGTGGGTGAGCCTAAGCGCGCTGTTGTGGTCTGGATTCACGGCACGCCTGGTGCTTGGAACGACATTGGCAAATTAATGGTGAAAGAAGACTTTACCGAATCTACCCTGTTTGTTTCTATCGACCGTCCCGGTTGGGGCAAATCGCAGTACAAAGACAACCCACGTCTTGTTACCGAATTCTCAGAAATTGCCCATTTAATTCGTCCACTTTTACATCAATTGAAAAAAGAAGCACCCGATGTGCCTTTGATTCTTGCCGGGCATTCTTGGGGTGGCTCTGTGGTGCCCGCGGTGGCAGCGGAGTTTCCTTATTGCATTGACGGCTTAGCAATCTTTGCGGCGGGTCTTGATCCTGAATTAACCAAACCGCGTTGGTACAACCGTTTTGCGAAAACTTATGTGGGTAGAAGTATTCTCGGTCAACAAATGTTGGATGCCAATGTAGAAATGTACGCACTTTCGCCAGAAGTCGCTAAGCTTGCGCCCCACTGGAAAGAAATAAACCTGCCAACCGTGGTAGTGCAAGGTATGGAAGATCCCTTGGTGAACCCTGCAAATGCCGATTTTGCCAAATCGGTACTTAACCCAAAAGTGTCGCACGTATTAAAAATAGAAAAGCAAAATCACTTTTTGCACATTAACAGTGTTGACCTCATTCAAAAATGCTTAATGGCCGTTGCCGAAAATAATCTCGACAGCTGCGAAGCCTAAACTTTGTATCTTTTCAGAACCACAGCTTTGGTTGTGGTTCTTTTCTTCAAATACCGCTGTTTTTCCTCGTCTTCTTACTCCCGCTATTTTTTATACGCTTTAGAATACGCACACGCCGGCAATAATTTTTTGGAAATTTTCGAGCGCTTTTTAAAATAAAAAACTTACCATTTAAATAAAAGATCTACCATTTAAATGAAAGTGCGTGTTAAAAATTTTGGCTAAAGCATATTCGAACCACTGATTAACGCTGCCACGGTTTAATCAGCGGACAAATAAATGCAAATACGATTTTCAATTTCTTCACCATTTAAATTATCTGCAATGATTGAAATTGGCATCATGCCTTTGTTTTGATAGAAGCAGTGAGTGGATTAGAGTTGCTATAAGTTCATTAATACATTACTTGTATTAACGGCGTAAAAAATTAACGAGTGATAGCAACAGTCTTTCAGGATAAGCAAGTTTCAAGGGATAAAAATAAACCCTTAAATAACTAATTTGCGTCGTTTAATACCCATAATTAAATTGCATAACTCTATTGTTTTAGGCAAACATTAACTGCTTCGGTTATTTTTGACGGGTTTTGGAAAGCTTCTGAAGATATTGGTTAATAATGCAAAAGCTAGCAATCAGTTTGAATGGATGATATTCAAAGCGGAGTCGATAAATTTAGCTTTTTAATTAAAAAACCAAGCCTAATTCCAATGTGTTATCAAGTCTAAGTCGTTGAATGTTGTTAGCAATGACGACACGTTCTAAGTTACTTGAAATGCAAAAGTATTCAGTATTTCTTATATGCTTCCATAAAACTTTGATCTAAACTTACACTTATTACCATTGAAATTTTAATTTAAAGCCTCATATACAACCATTGACCCAATATTTAAATCATCAAAAAATATATGTTTGACAATAAGTTGGTTTAAATATTGCGTTATAGCCGAAATAGAAACAGTACTCATACAGTGTTTGATAGCTGTTTTTTTACGTGTTCGCATGAACCCGATATATTTCGAGCGCTACAAATATATTCGACGCGAATTTTATTAATATTATAAATTCAATATTGGAGCCCTAAGCTAAAGCAGTGATAAATTTACCCGCAATGCTTAGTGTTCTGCTCAAATTTACGTTGATACGAGGTTTTTCTTCCGGTGCTTACTATTAAGCCAATCGAAAAGTTTTTCAAATTAGAATCCGCCGGTGGCATTTTGCTGATGGTCAGCACATTACTGGCACTCATTTTTGCGAATACCCCCTTTTTAGACTCTCTCTACAAATTATTCATTGAAATTCCTGTAGAAGTTCGCATCGCCGATTTAAATATCGGTAAACCGCTACTGTTGTGGATTAACGATGGACTAATGGCCATCTTCTTCTTATTGGTGGGTTTAGAGCTTAAACGCGAAGCCATGGAAGGAGAATTATCCGATCCCAAAAACATTATTCTTCCCGGCATTGGCGCCTTTGGTGGTATGGCCGTACCTGCGTTAATTTACGTATTGTTTAACTGGGATGACCCGCGAGTGATCGACGGCTGGGCCGTGCCCGCCGCCACCGATATTGCCTTTGCGCTCGGCGTATTAAGCTTATTGGGGCGTTCAGTTCCCGTTGCATTAAAAGTTTTTTTAACATCCTTAGCGATTTTTGATGACGTAGGCGCGATTATTATTATCGCGATATTTTATACTTCTAAAATATCCTTCGTATCGCTTGTTATTGTGTTGGTATGTATTCCCATCTTATGGATGCTCAATCGTTATCGCGTAGGTCCGCGAGCGCCATACATTGTTATAGGCGTTATAATGTGGGTTGCCATGCTTAAATCCGGCGTGCACGCAACGCTTACCGGTGTGTTATTGGCGATGTTTATTCCCATGCGTTTAGACGACGAAAAATCCAGCTCACCGGTTAAAGAAATCGAACACGGCCTGCATCCTTGGGTGACCTTCTTTGTACTGCCCATCTTCGCCTTCGCCAACTCCGGTATCGACGTACGCAGCCTTACCACAGACCAAGTACTGCACAGCGCGCCAGTTGGTATAGCCGCAGGTTTATTTATTGGTAAACAACTGGGTATTTTCACTCTGTGTTGGTTATTTATTAAATTGAAATGGGCACAACTACCCACCAACGTTACCTGGCTTGGTCTTTACGGCACCTCGGTACTGTGCGGCATTGGCTTTACCATGAGTTTATTTATCAGCTCACTCGCCTTTGAACAAACTAGCACAGAAGTCATCTTTGACGAACGCTTAGGTATCCTAGTCGGCTCCTTAGCTTCTGGTTTGTTAGGTTATTGGTTAATTAGAAAAGATATTCAGCGACGTGAAGCAAAAGCGCTAGAGAATCAATAAGTTCTTTAACGAATAAACAACGCGCAATAAAAAACCTCGGCATGCCGAGGTTTTTTTTGTTTGTGTTTAGCAAAATTAAAAGTCATTCTTAAAAACATCAACAGCCAGAATAAATTATTGGTAAGTGAATGTGGGTCTCGTGTTTCGATTTTATCTCTGTGCTTTGTCCATCGATTAAATAAGGTAAAATGCATTCGCTCGACTTGTCAGCGGCTTAATAAAAACCACAAAAAACAACTTCTATTTTATTAATTAAATACCCTCAATATTTTCATCCATAATCATTTACTCTTGTTTTTGTTCGTCAGCAAAAAAATCTGTTGTTACCAGCAGGTTTGGTCGCTTTATATACTCCTATTCGCTAACCTCAAGTTAAATTCTAATGCTGCATTTAAGGGTGAATAGCAATTCTATTTTGCCTGTAACCGGGTTTTTAGATTGTGTAACTGGGTTTTTAGATAGGTAGGGCGTTCGCGTTGCGCCATTGCGTTTTATACTAGGCACTTACAATTAATCCGCCAATGCACGGCATTTAAGAATAGAATTGGTCTATCTGTGAATTGGGTCATCGGTGAGTTGGCCCCATCAAAGGAATCAAGGATGAGCGAAATCCTAAGCGATAACAAAGGCACCATGAGTAATAACGACAAAACCTCACAAAACCAAACCACCAGCGCCACCGATAAAGTCAGCCAAGATCAGGTCAACAAGGCGCTGTGGTCGGCCTGTGATACCTTTCGCGGCACCATAAGCGCCGATACGTACAAAGACTTTATCTTGACCATGTTGTTTTTGAAGTACATCTCAGACGTATGGCAAGATCACTACGACGCTTACAAGGCCGAATACGGCGATGAGCCGGAATTGATCGAAGAAATGATGAAAAACGAGCGTTTTGTGCTGCCTCAAACCGCCAGTTTTAACGCTTTGTACCAACGCCGCCACGAACCTGGCAACGGCGAACGTATTGATCAAGCACTGCACGCCATTGAAGAAGCCAACGGCACCAAACTAAAAGACGCCGGTAAAAGTGTGTTCCAAGACATCACCTTTAATACCGACCGACTAGGCGAAGAAAAACAAAAAAACACCATTTTGCGCCACCTTATGGAAGACTTCGCCAAAGACGAACTCAACCTAAAACCCAGCCGCGTTGGCACGCTGGATGTAATTGGTAACGCCTACGAATACCTAATCAAAAACTTCGCCGCCAGCGGCGGCCAAAAAGCCGGTGAGTTTTACACCCCGCCGGAAGTGAGCGATCTCATTGCCGAATTACTAGACCCGCAACCGGGTGAAAGCATTTGTGACCCCGCCTGTGGTTCTGCCTCATTATTAATGAAATGCGGCAGCAAAATTCGCAACAATCACAACAACAAAAACTACGCGCTCTACGGCCAAGAAGCCATTGGTTCTACCTGGTCATTTGCAAAAATGAACATGTTTTTGCACGGCGAAGACAACCACAAAATTGAATGGGGCGACACCATTCGCAACCCCAAATTGCTAGATAAAAACGGCAACCTCATGTTGTTTGATATTGTTACCGCCAACCCGCCCTTCTCATTGGACAAATGGGGCCACGACGAAGCCGAACACGATAAATTCAGCCGCTTTCGCCGTGGTGTGCCACCAAAAACCAAAGGCGATTACGCGTTTATTCTGCACATGATCGAAACCCTTAAACCAACCACCGGCCGCATGGGTGTGGTTGTGCCCCACGGTGTGCTGTTTCGCGGCTCCAGCGAGGGTAAAATTCGCAAACAGTTAATCGACGAAAACCTGCTAGACGCTGTTATCGGCCTGCCAGAAAAACTCTTTTACGGCACCGGAATTCCGGCGGCGATTTTAATTTTTAGCAACCACAAAGAAGACGACTCGGTGATGTTTATCGACGCATCCCGTGAATTTAAAGCCGGTAAAAACCAAAATCTGCTCAGCCAAGATAACATCGACAAAATAGTGACCACCTACCGCGCCGGTAACGACGTTGATAAATACGCCTACGTTGCAAGCCTCAGTGAAATCCAAGAAAACGACTACAACCTGAATATTCCCCGCTACGTAGATACCTTCGAAGAAGAGGAAGAAATCGACCTAATGGCCGTACGCGCCGAGCGCCAACAGTTGAAAGCGCAACTGGCGGAGCTTGAAACCGAAATGGAGAAATACCTAAAGGAGCTGGGTTATGACGCATAAGGATATGCAAATGCTACGGGAGGCAGGAAGCCGAGAGCGGCGCGTGCCTGAGGGCTGGGGAGAGTTTCGTTTGAGTTCTGTATCTGAGCTACAACGCGGTTTCGATTTGCCAAATAATCAAAGGGTTAAAGGAACCGTTCCCGTTGTTTCGTCAGGTGGTATTACTGGCTTTCATGCTGAAGCCAGATCGAAAGCACCAGGTGTGGTAACTGGGCGATATGGTTCAATTGGAGATGTTTTCTTTATTGAAGAGGACTATTGGCCACTTAATACTGCACTTTGGGTTAAGAATTTCCACGGGAATGATGAAAAGTTTATCTACTATCTATTAAGTAGTTTTGATTTCAAAAAATTTAGTGATAAGACTGGAGTTCCAGGGGTTAATAGGAACGATCTACACGCTGTTAAGGTGGCAGTTCCCCCACTCCCCGAACAAAAGAAAATCGCCCAAATTCTCTCCACTTGGGACAAAGCCATCACCACCACCGAGCAACTGCTCGTCAACAGCCAGCAGCAGAAAAAAGCCCTCATGCAACAACTGCTCACCGGCAAGCAACGCCTACTGGATCAGAATGGGAAAAGGTTTGAGGGGGAGTGGGAAAGTTATGAACTGGGAGATTGGATTCGAGATTTTTCGGAAAAGTCAGTTACCAATGATCAGCATGAAGTGCTGACGTCTTCTCGGACAGGGTTAGTTAAGCAATCAGAGTATTTCACGGAAAGCCGAATCAGTCAGCGTGAAAACGCAGGTTTTAATGTGTTGCCGCCGAGATACATCACCTATCGCTCTAGAAGCGACGATGGACAGTTCTTTTTCAATAGAAACGAATTTTCGTTTACAGGGATTATTAGCACTTACTATCCGGTTTTTCACTTTCCTGATGGCGATTCCACTTTTTTCCTGAATTACCTGAATCGAAGCTCATCAGCTTTTGCCGGATATAGTGTTGGGACATCTCAAAAAGTGCTTTCACTCAATGTTCTGAAAGGAATTAAGGCTAGATTGCCTAAGAAGGAAGAACAACAAAAAATCGCTGCCGTTCTTTCCTCTGCCGATCAGGAAATCACCACACTCCAACAAAAGCTCAACGCCCTAAAACAAGAGAAAAAAGCCCTAATGCAGCAATTATTAACGGGTAAGCTTCGGGTAGTGGTGTAAGGAGTATCACTTATGGAATTGAATATTGAACATATTGAAAAAGCCTATATTTTTGTTAAGAGCTATGCTTACCACGAAAACCTAAATCTCTTCCTTAAACAACGTGTAGCTGAGTTTGAAACAAAAGAAAAAAATCTCGAAAAAGTTTTTCAACTTATCTTAGATGTAATTGGTGAAAACAATCCTTGTGATAACCCTACATTTAAAACTTGGTTGAATAAACTCAATTACCATATATTACCAAAGCTTATAGAGCGTAAAGAAAGCATAAATAAAGATGATGGATTGTTTATTAGCAATGTTCGTGACTCTGATAAATATCAAGTTTCTAAAGTTAATTATTTTATTAACGCTCCTGTGGAACTTCATATCATTGAAATGTTATGGAGTTTGTGTGTTGGTCCAATTCTAGAAGAAGAAATAAGCAAAGACTGTTATGGGAACCGAATTCACTCTTCCGCACTTAACTTTTCAGAGGAAGATAAACCTATAGGTCAGGAAATTTTTAAACGCTATATTGACCAATATAATCAATGGCGTGACCAAGCTTTGGAAGTTGCAACTGAAACGTCTAAAAATGGCGAAGATGTAGCGCTATTGTCACTGGACCTAAAATCATACTTTTATCACGTAGACTTTGACTTTGAAAGCGTCACAAAAAAAATTCAAAACTCTTGTCCAGACGATATAGAATCCAAAGAACTTGCACTAAAACTTAATCTAATGCTAGAGGCGGTGTATACACGTTATCTAGATACTCTTGCAGCCCCGATCGAACAAACACACATTAACTGTAAAGATAAAAAGTTCTTGCCCATCGGTTTTGCTTCCTCCGCTATAATTGCCAATTGGTACCTTTCTGAATTTGATTTATGTATTGCTGATAATGTTCGACCAGCTTATTTTGGCCGCTACGTTGATGACATTATTATGGTTTTTAAGCGTCCTAAGTTTGATGTAGAAAACCCTATTTCGTCATTTATAAGCGCTTATCTGGGGAATGTATTAACAATTGCTGATGATGAGTATGAAATAACGGTTACTGAAAATAGATTACCCATTCAAAAAAACAAACTCATCCTACAATTTTTCGACAAAGAGCATAGTCGGGCGGGATTAGAAGTCTTTAAACAAGAACTTGATGAAAGAAGTAGCGCATTTAAATTTTTACCTAACGACCATATTGATAAAGAACTTGATCGATTTGCATACGACGTTCTCTACGAAGGTTCTACCAATAAACTCCGTAGTATTGCAGGCTTTACAGAGAATGAGACTGAGCTTGCAAAATATTTATCCAGCCATATAACTGCACATCGTCTTTGCAAATTCAATAATAAAAATACTGTTTTACCGCAACTTAAGCAGTTTTTTAAAGGACAGAATGCACTCCAATTCTTTAGACTATGGGAGAAACTGTATCAATACTCAACAATTATACAGAGCTACAGCTTTGTCTCTTTTTTTTATGGCTATATTGAAGCAGAAATAAAAAAAATAGTTGTAGCCATACCAGATTCTAAAAAATCTGACTCTCTTACAATTAAATTAAACGATGATTTGAGTTTGTATAACCAGCTTGCTCTGTCTATTACAATCGGTCTTTTGGATATAAAACCCTCTCGTCAAGGGAGTATCCGCAGAAGATCTTTAGAGAAAAAATCTGAAGAGATTGCATTTTATAAAACAAAGCCTGATTTGATTGAATTAATCAGCTTTGAGTCTGGCTTACATTCTTTTGCATGGCAGTTCCGACATTCAAATCTTATCCGGCATCATCTTATTGCTTGGCCTCTTGAAAATTATTCTAGGAGAAGGGAAGAACCAGATCTAACTACTGAAAATAATTTCACAAATTATATGAAGGTTGAGTTAGATGAAAGAAAAATTCGTTATTCACCTCGTTTTTTACACTTTGACGAATGGCAAATCTTTCATCTAGTAAGGAGTCTAGCGGATAACAGTGATTTGAATAGTTGGCTAAACGAATCTATTGAAGCCTATAAAAATCGATATTTTCAGAAGGAATTTCCAATAAAATTTACCTCTAAAGAGGAGAATACAGATGGCATTGTTAAATCCAGCTTATTGGTTTTCGATGGTAATTCAACAAGCCAAGTTAACTTAGCTATCGCAAATTTGCAGGTAAAAGAGGAGGATATAATCAGTGCCGTGCGGAGGGATCGCACACCAAATATTAGTTTTGACCGACAGAGAAATTTATACAATATCTTAAATTCTGCTATCAGTGAAAATGTCGATGTGTTGGTAATGCCTGAGGTTACAATACCAGTAAGCTGGCTTCCATTTATGTCTGCCTTTTCACGAAGGCATCAAATTGGCCTCATTTTTGGGCTCGAACACTGGGTGGTAAACAGTATAGCTTATAATTTGATTATAGAGGCACTGCCATTTAAGGTTTCTGGTAAATACAAATCAAGTGTTATGACTGCTCGCGTGAAAAACCACTACGCACCTGCCGAGTTGGAGCTGTTAGAATCAGTGAGGTTAAAACCCGGCAACTTTGCTTTTGGGACGAAAGCTCGTTATCACAAAGTATTATGGCGAGGGTTATCTTTCGCAACATACAACTGTTTTGAATTATCTGATATTACTCACAGAGTTTTATTTAAATCAGAGATAGATCTTCTTTTTGCATGTGTCTGGAACAAAGACACAAATTACTATCAACATATTCTTGAGTCCGCAGTCCGGGATCTTCATTGTTACACGATTCAAGCAAATACCTCCGAGTACGGAGGGTCTTGCGTATTGAGGCCGACTAAAACTGAGAGTAAAACAATGCTCTTTGTTAAAGGTGGTGATAATCCTTGCGTACTGACCGCAAAACTCGATATTAAAGGGCTTAGAGATTTTCAATACAAATCAAAACCTAGTTCAAAAGATTATTTCAAGTATCTACCACCTGGCTACGACAGTGACTCAGTACTTACACGAAGTGATTACAAAGAATTCGACAGTTAATAATTCGAAGAACAATAAGGGATGAGTTTATTTACTCTTGAACTTGTAGATGCAGTTTTATAGTTATAGACGAAAATATGCGCGTTAAGGTCATTGGCTTGTCGAAAGTTATTCGGGAAATGCATTGTGGTAACAGACTTACCTTTTCAATCGATATAGTTATGTGTACATGCCAAATGTTATTAACGCACCTATTATTCCATTGCATTTTGACCGTGGGTTGTTATGCTGGAGTCACGACTCCCCCCTTGCAAGGTCATTTAGTTGACTGTTGCTTGGGGCGGAAAAACCGCCTTTTGGGCGGTTTTTTCATTTTAGGACTGAGGAAACATCATTATGAACAATCGTTTATAATCTGGCTGACAAAATTCCTACGGGTAAAAAACCAATCATAAAACCGGAGTATTGGTGATGGAGCACCCAAACCTCAAATTCCAAGAAGAATACAGCGCAAAAATACCGGCGCTGGCGTTGCTGACTAATCTTGGTTGGCGTTTTTTCTCGCCTAAACAGGCGTTAGCCGCCCGCGATGATAAAACCAGTGAAGTGGTGTTGCGCCAGCTGTTACGCACTCAGTTGCAAAGCCGCCGGTTTGTTTACGCGGGTAAGGCTTATCCGTTATCGAGTAAAAATATCGATAACTTGATTAACGAAGTGTGCAGCCCTGCGTTAAATGAGGGTTTGTTAATCGCCAATGAGAAAATCTACAACCATTTGTTGTACGGCATTTCGGTGACCGAGTTTGTCGATGGCAAAAAAGTAAGCCCAACCATTCCTTTAATTGATTGGCATAACCTCGCCAATAACAGCTTTGTGGTTACCGAAGAATTTACCGTTACGCGCACAAGTGGCGGTTTTTCCGGTGGGCAAAACAGTCGCAGGCCCGATATTGTCTGTTTTGTCAACGGTATTCCCTTGGTGGTCATTGAGGCCAAACGCCCGGATGGCAACGCCAAAAAAGGCCCAACCGTTAACGAAGGTATTTCTCAGTGCCTGCGTAATCAACGTCATGATGAAATCCTGTCTCTGTTTGCCTACAGCCAGCTGCTGCTCGCCATTAATGGCAGCGACGGCCGCTATGGTACTTGTGCAACACCCGAAAAGTTTTGGGCGGCGTGGCGTGAGGAAGATATTTCTGATGCCGAAATGTACGCCATCAAAAATAAAAAACTCAATAGCGAACAACTAGCGAGCGTGTTTGATCACCGACCAGCAAAAGATCGGGATTGGTACCAAACCCTAATCGCCGGGGGCGAGCTGGCGGTCACCGGCCAAGACCGGTTACTCATCAGTGTGTTAAGCCCTGCTCGCTTATTGGAGATGACTCGCTACTTTACGTTGTTCGATAAAAAAGTCGGTAAAATTGTCGCCCGCTACCAACAGGTATTTGGCATCAAGCGTTTAATTGAGCGCATTAATACCCACAACAGCGCGGGCGGCCGTGAAGGCGGTGTGATTTGGCACACCACCGGCTCGGGTAAGTCGTTTACGATGGTGTTTTTAAGTAAGGCGATGATTCTGCACGAAAGCCTAAAACAGTGCCGCATTGTGGTGGTAACTGATCGTGTTGATCTAGAAACCCAGCTCAGTAAAACCTTTGCCTCCGGCGGCGAGCTAAGTAGTAAAAAAGACTCCGCCGCAGCCATGGCGACCTCGGGCAAGCGCTTGGCCGAACAAATTGGTAAAGGCACTGAGCGCATTATTTTCTCATTGATTCAGAAATTTAATACCGCAACTCAACTGCCCGAATGCGTGAATACCAGCGCCGATATTATTGTGCTTATTGATGAGGGCCACCGCAGCCAAAACGGCGAAAACCATATTCGCATGCAGCAGGCTTTACCCAACGCCGCTTTTGTGGCCTTTACGGGCACACCCTTGTTAAAAGACGACAAAACCACCAATAAATTTGGCCCCATTGTGCACGCCTACACCATGCAGCGGGCGGTAGAAGATCAAACGGTAACACCGCTATTGTACGAAGAGCGCATTCCCGATTTAGACGTCAACGAACGCGCCATCGACAGCTGGTTTGATCGCATTACCGAAGGGCTTTCCGAGAATCAAAAGGCAGACTTAAAACGCAAATCAGCCCAAAAAGGCCAATTGTACGGCGCCGACGATCGCATTCGATTAATCGCTTTGGATATCGCTAATCATTTTGTTAAAAACATCGACGACGGCTTAAGAGGCCAACTGGCTTGTGACAGCAAAGCATCCGCCATTAAATACAAAAAATATCTGGATGAAGCAGGCTTGTTTGAATCGGCGGTGGTAATGAGCCCGCCAGACACCCGTGAAGGCAATACCGACGTGAATACAACGCCAGAAATTAGCCAGTGGTGGAAAGATAACGTCGGCAGCCAAGACGAGCAAACCTACACCAAACACATCATCGAACGTTTTGGCTCGGATAAAGAAACCGGTAAAGACGCTTTGAAAATGCTAATTGTGGTGGATAAGCTTCTCACCGGTTTTGATGAGCCGAAAAACACGGTGTTGTACATCGATAAACCTCTTAAAGAGCACAACCTTATTCAGGCAATTGCGCGAGTAAACCGGCTGCATCCCGATAAAAAATTTGGTTATCTCATCGATTACCGTGGCATTTTATCGGAATTGGATACCACCATTGCGAAATACCAAGATTTGGCGTCACGCACCCAAGGCGGCTACGACATTAATGATATTGCCGGTCTTTATAATCCGATGAGCACCGAATACAAACGTTTACCGCAGTTGTATAAACAGTTGTGGGCAATTTTTGACGGTGTGAAAAACAAAGGCGATATCGAACAGTTAGCAGCCCAGCTTTTGCCCAAGCTGCAAGAGCGAGACGGTGAATTTGTTGATGTAAATCTTAAACGCCGAGAGGACTTTTACGAAGCTCTAGCGGCGTTTTCCAGTTGTTTAAAGGTGGCTTTGCAATCGGCCACGTTTTTTGACGATAAAAGTTTTAGCGACGACGATCGTCGCCATTACAAAGCAACCGTTAAACAATTTTCTGAATTACGCCAGGTTATTCAACAAAAAACCGGCGAAACCATTGACTACGACAACTACGCTGAACAAGTAAAAAAGCTGTTAGATAAACACGTCGTCGGCGTGGCTGTAAAAGAACCCAGCGGCGTTTATGAAGTGGGAAAAATGGGACAAAAACCCCAACCCGAACAGTGGAGCGAAGATAAAACCCGCAACGAAACCGATATCATTAAAACCCGCGTTACAAAAATGATTGAACAAGAGCTGATGGATGACCCTTATGCTCAAGAAGCCTTTTCCAAATTATTACGCGAAGCCATTGAAGAAGCCGAAAAACTTTTTGATCATCCTTTAAAACAATACCTGTTGTTTTGTGAGTTTGAGGAACAAGTAAAAAACCGACGCTTGCATGATATACCCGATGTTTTTGCCGGCAACCGTCATGCACAAGCTTATTTTGGTATCTTCAAAAAAGTGCTGCCCGAAGCCTTAACGTTGGTGATTAACAGTGGTGATCAACAAGTTCAAGACAAGTGGGTAAAAATCGCCTTTGAAATCGACCAAGCCGTAGAAACCTCGGTGGCAGAAAATTCGATAAATCCGCAAAATATCGAAGCCGATATTCGTAAAAAATTACTGCCGAATTTGTTCAAAGAATGCAAAGCCATTGGCGGCGGTATGGATCAAGCGAAAAAAATCGTTGAGCTGATTGTGCAAATCACTCGGGTTGGTTTGGCCAATATATAAGCCCAGTAACATTCAATGAACGTTCCTATTAAATCGTCCTCATATAAATCGTCGTCAAAATTAGACCAGACTCTGAGTTTCTGGTACGGCGATGAACAAATATATTTTCAGCGCGTTAAACGCGCGCAAGCCATGGGCAAAGTATTAATTAAAGTTCATCCCGACTGCCGAGTGGTTGCATCAGCACCAGAAGATGCCGATAACGACGCGGTTTTATCGGCGGTAAAAAAACGTGGCCGCTGGATTTACCAGCAACTTAGAGATTTTCGTAAGCAACTTGAATTTACCACACCACGTCAGTACATCAGCGGCGAGAGCCATTATTATTTAGGGAAACAATATCTGCTGAAAGTAGTTGAAGCACCCGAACAAATTCAAGGCGTAAAATTGCTGCGCGGTAAATTGGAAGTATCAGCACGAGTTAAAAGCGCCGAAAAAATCAAAGAGCTACTGGCCAACTGGTACAAAGAGCGCGCCAAAGAAATCTTCGCCAAACGCTTGGATGCCATGCTCGAACAAGCACTTTGGGTAAACGAACGGCCACCAGTGCGCGTGCTCACCATGCAAACCCAGTGGGGCAGCTGCTCACCTCAAGGACGAATTACGTTAAACCCACATTTAGTAAAAGCGCCGCGCGAGTGTATTGATTACGTTATTTTGCACGAGCTTTGTCACATTGCCGAACATAACCACAGCGAACGGTTTTATCGACTCATGAAGCAAATAATGCCGAACTGGGAAAAAACCAAAGAAAAACTGGATGGCATGGTGAATCTTATATTTTCTACGTAATTCTTTGAAAATTAAAATGCTAATTAGCGAATTAATTTGTAAAAATAATCAGTAAGTATAAATATAGAAATCTCTGATATAAGAATTAAGAATGGTTAATCGGAAATTTCTTAAATTATTAAATGGGCGCTGTTTTCTTATTGATATAAATTGCTAAGCGTTTTCTGGCCTGTATTTAACAAGATATAAGATTCATAATGATTTCTGTGTAGTTCGTTTGTTTTTGATGTTGAGGCCCTTAATTAACTCATTGACGATTTAATCACAGGGCAGAAATTGAAAACACAATGTCCAATTTTTTCATAATTTCAATTACTTTGAGGTTGCTTTATGGATTTAAACACGGTTTTGGCCTTTGTTGCGGTGGCCACTTTGCTGGTTGTTTCTCCGGGTCCGAATGGCTTTTTAATCGCGAAAACGGTGCCGCTATTTGGTAAAAACGCTGGGTTTGCCAATATCGGTGGTTTTGTCGCGGCGTTTTACGTACACGGCACCTTATCCGTTTTGGGTATTTCTTTGTTGTTGGTGCAATCGGCAGAGGCGTTTTTTATCTTTAAATTGGTCGGTGCTGCTTATTTAATTTGGATTGGCATCAAGGCGTTGCTGAGTGCCTTCAAAGACAAAGGTGTTGTTACAGAAGTAGCGCCAATTGCGGTTAAAAAGAAAGCGTCTTTACGCAAAGCCTTTTTAGAAGGCTTTTTAACCAATGTATTAAACCCAAAAGTTTCTATGTTTTATTTGGCAGCGTTTCCGCAGTTTATTTCGGTCAGTGATAATCCCGCTAATGTGTTTGCATTGGTAACCGCACACGCCATGGTGAATTTAGTGTGGTTTTCTTTGATGATTTATATGCTCTCGAACGTGAAAAAACTGGCCGGTGGTGCTCGTTTTAAGCGCTGGTTAAACTCGGTTACGGGCATCGTTTTTATTGCCTTTGGCTCAAAGCTAGCGCTTTTGGAGCGCAGTTAATCGTAAAAAGCGATGGTTAGCCCAATTTAATGTTGTTTTGTAAGTTATTGATTTTATTGGGCTGTCGCGTTCATTTCGTGTTGATTTCGTCTGTATTTCGTTTTGCAAAATGGGTTTTGGGGTAAGACTTGCCTCACTTCAAAACAGCAAGGATCAGAGTCATGATTGTTAGAAAGTTACGTTTAAAGAAAGGTTGGTCTCAAAGTCAATTAGCTGAGATGGCGGGGGTAACAACTCGAACTATTCAGCGTATTGAGCAGGGACATAATCCGAGTATGGAAACGTGCAAGGCTCTGGCTTCTGTGTTTGAGGTAGACCTATCTCTACTGCTGCAACCCGAGGAAGTGACTATGCAAAACGATACAGAATTAAAAATGGACGAACAAAAAGCCCTACTTTATGCCAAACGAATGAAAGAGTTTTACGAATACCTGATCACCTACGTGGTAATGGCCGCGGTGTTTATCACCGTTGCCTACGATGAGCCGGTGATTTACGTAATATTTGGTGGCTTAGGGGTTGGTTTAATTGTGCAAGGTTTGATTGCATTTGAAGTGGTGAGTTTTATGAGCCCTAACTGGGAACGAAAGCTGGCCGAGCGCAAATTGGGACGCAAACTCTAGGAATCTCTGATTGGCTGCTCTAATTATGTCAG
This sequence comes from uncultured Alteromonadales bacterium, assembly GCA_937864365.1. Lineage (GTDB taxonomy): Bacteria > Pseudomonadota > Gammaproteobacteria > Pseudomonadales > Cellvibrionaceae > Sessilibacter. The sequence goes on from CALMJT010000200.1 coordinate 47,583, forward strand.
GTTTGATGTAATCAGAAGTTTCTTTAGTTTTTTTAGTTTCTTTCGATGGCTAATTCGATACTTGTTTTGGTGCCTTCTTGATACCTAAATTGATAACGTCTGTTGCAGGGCAGTAGTCTTTTTATGCCCTGCTATTACCTGGCTAAAGAATTCTATTCTCACATGTATGTAAGCTCTTTTAGGTTCTATAACATATAAGCTCTTCAATAATTTTTGGCTGTGATAGCTTTATTAAGTGCTTCGCGGTATCTACTGCTTACGGTAATTTTCAATTTTTTAATTTAACAATATTTAAATTATGAAGTGTTTTAAATTATAGGAGTGTTGTAAATTATGGAATGGTTGAAACTGATAAAATCTGTTTGCATTAACTGTAAAAATATCATTAATATCAAACGTGTTTTGTCTTATCTTAAATCTTATTGTTGAAGTGCTGTTTTAAATTTCGATCCGCTATGATTTATTTACGGTATTGCTTTTAAAGAAATAAAAGCAGAAGACAGTGACACTATATTTGTGGTTATTGGGTACTGATTTAACGTAAATTTTTAAGCCCTAAAAAAAGGTAACAAGTAATACCTATGCGTTTATTACACTGGTTTTATATTGTAATGTTATTGGTTTTACCGTTTGTTCATCTGGGTCATAAAATTATGACCGAATCGGGTGGTTTTATCAGTCGATATTTACCTTTAATTATTGTGATTTTTTTGGTGCTGGGATTAATTGGTTACGCTAAAAAGACGCCTATTTTGGTTCGACGGCTTTGGCGAGTGAGCTTTTGGGTATTTTTAGAGGGGGCTTTTTTTGCAATTATGTACGTTGGTTTTATGTTATCAACGTTTGGATCGGCGGTATTATTAGAGTCGGTTTTATTACTTTTAATGATCGCGGTTCTTGCTCCCGCCATAGTGGTTTTGTATCAATATTCTAAAGTTGAGCAACCTTTCTGGAGTCGCTCAGCATAAGTTGTACCTGTGTATTTTAGGCTTTATCGAAATCTTTGGATTCAGTAGAGTTCTCGCCTTTTTTCTATATCTCTACCGTTTTTCTATGTTTTTAGTATTGCTCTAGGTTTTTACCATTACTGTGTTTCTACTTCGTGTAATGAATAGGTAGATTTAAAGAATACGCAATCAAATAGAGTTTATGTAGATTGCTGCCTTCGTTTTGTTATTTCTTCTCAACTGGGGCCGCGTATTTCTGTGACTACCGGCTGTGTATGCTGGGCTTTCGCAAATGGAAAAAATTTTAACCAATCTAACCAGCGTGTCATTTGTGTTGAGCAATAACTTTTGGTATGTCGATCGGCGTAATATCCACTTCGGTTTTTTTCCTAGATTTTTTCTCTTCAAATAACGGCCAAGCAAGTTCACCAAAGGTTTCGGTAATCGACATATCATCATAGGTCGCCTTTACCTTATCCCACTCTGTCTGTGTCTTCGGCCCAACCTGTAAACGCATGGAATTAATAATCGAGTCGGTCAATGCCAACATAGGTTTAGCTCTAACCTCGTCCCGATATATTTCAACACCGCCAAAGCTAAACGTAATGCATACAAATTGATCGGCTGATACAGGGAAAATAACGAGGCGGTCAACACCAGGATTGTCGCGACTGCCATTATGAATTTGGTGTATATCACACACCACCCCTTGAATACTGCCACTTAACGGTAATATTCGCCAATGTAAAGGGCCACGATAAACGGGCTTTTTACCCGAACGACGATAGCCATAGACGTCATCTAGATAATTCGCTATGGCTGACTCAAATACCCGTGGATGAAATAAGTTGCTTTCTTTAAAAATAGAGCCTTTATTCGCCGTAAGTATCGCAGCTGTAGCACCTAAGCGGGCTTCTTCACCAACAAACCAAGCACCGACAAAATACCAAGTATTGCGATAAAATGGTATTACATCCCACTGATTACGGCGGGTATCGGTGACGGAATTAACATCGTAGCGTACACAGAGGTCGCCACCTCTTGGGTGTCTGGAATTTACAGTACGGCGACTACCATCAAATCCTAATATAGGGTTAGCCCAAGGGGCATCAAAATAAAAAACGGAGCCGCCAAAAAACCATTTGTTTTGCCGCGGTTTTGAAAAATACGGGCCGCGTATTTCTGTGACTACCGGCCGTGTATACTGGGCTTTCGCAAATGGAAAGAATTTTAACCAGTCTAACCAGTGCGTCATTTGTTTTGGGTTATAACCTTGGGTACGTCGATGACAGTATCGTTGGGCGTAATATCGACTTCTTTCGTTTTTTTATTGGCCTTTTCTTTAAATAATGGCCAAGCAAGTTCACCAAAGGTTTCGGTAACAGACATATCATCACAGGTCGCCTTTACTTTATCCCACTCTGCCTGCGTCTTCGGCCCAACCTGCAAACGCATAGAATTAATAATAGAATCCGTTAACGCCAACATGGGTTTGGCTCTAACCTCGTCCCGATATATTTCAACACTACCAAAGCTAAACGTAATGCACACAAATTGATCAGTTGATACAGGGAAAATAACGAGACGGTCCACCTCAGGGTTATCTCGACTGCCGTTATGAATTTGGTGTATATCGCATACCACACCTTGAATACTGTTACCTAAAGGTAATACCCGCCAATGTAAGGGGCCACGATAAACGGGCTTTTTACCCGAACGACGATAGCCGTAGATATCATCTAGATAATTAGCTATGGCTGACTCAAATACCCGAGGGTGAAACAAATTGGTTTCTTTAAAAATAGAGCCTTTACGTGCCGTAAGTGTTATAGCTGTGGCGCCTAAACGAGCTTTTTCACCAACAAACCAAGCCCCCACAAAATACCAAGTATTGCGATAAAACGGCACCACATACCACTGATTACGGCAGGTATCAGGGCGGTAGTTGGATTCAAATCTAGAGCGGGCGCTTATATCTTTACCCCCTGGATGCATGGCATTAACCGAGCGACCGTCTCCATCAAAGCCTAATACCGGGTTAGCCCAAGGGGCATCAAAATAAAAAACGGAGCCGCCAAAGAACCATTTATTCTGCCGTGGTTTTGAAAAATACGGGCCGCGTATTTCGTTTACTACGGGCCTTGTATATTGGGCTTTCGCAAACGGAAAGAATTTTAACCAATCCCACATAACATTACCGCCGTAGATTTCTTTCTTTAAACTTACTATAAGCAAATTGAATACCGCCCACTGCACCGGTAACCAAACCCGCAACGCCGATTGCCCCTGTGGGCATACCGGATAAGGCCGTGCCTGCCACCAAAACGCCCGCACCGGCGAGGGTATTAAAGGCCATGCCGCCGTTACCGGTACTTTTTAATAGGTCTCGGTAATTATAGGGGTCGTCTTCGCGTCTGACCCGCTCTAAATTACCTTTAAATGCACTTAGGCTGGCGCGAAGATGGCTATTACTGTTAAACAGGTTTTTATCCGGGATCATGTCCAGTTTCATAATCGCATCGTAGGCGGGCCGCGGGTTAGAGGTCGCCCAGCACATTTTCACAATATGTTTTTGCTCTTCAAAAGAAATGTTTTTTGACGCAAGAGTCATTAAAGCTTGGGTTAATACCACGGAACCGCCGCGCTCAGAGGCCCATACAACGCCTTTTTTATTATTCGATTGTTCTATGGCATCGGCCAATAACCCTGCAAAGCCGTAGGTTTGATTCACCTTTATAGGGTTATAATTGCGCAGACCGTTTAATTTGCCGCCTAGAGGGGAATAGAATAAATCAAAGTCACATTTTAAAGATGCATCACCACCAAACATAGCGTTTAAGCGTTTTACCGCTTCTTCTGCGGCTTGGTCGAGACCATCATAGTTAGTGTTGGCAATCACCACATTTCTATGGTTCTCGGACTTAATTCGACCATTGTTTCTAAATTCCGCACTAATCTTACCGTTGCCTGCCCGAGAAACACTGTATACCCCCGGTTTCCGTGTGTTCGCCTTAGCAATACTCTCGTATTCACTACTTAATGTTAAGTCTGTAATAACCAGCATTTTATCGGAGCGTTTTTCTACAGTAGCTGCAATACCGGGCACAAATACCACAACCTTGTGAAAGCTGTTGGCTTTAAAATCAATTACGT
>CALMJT010000201.1 GCA_937864365.1 uncultured Alteromonadales bacterium
GGCGACACATCCTTGTGTCGCGAGAAACTCTAGGTTAATCAGAGTTTCCTATATATTTATAACACTTGTAGAGCCGTCGAATTAGGTATTCCCTTAAACGTAAAATTAATCATTAATACATACGATTAATTTTCCATTCAATTAAGCTGTTCCAAATTAACCCTTCTGTAAGTTAACCCGTCTTTAAATTAATCCGTCTTTAAATTTACCAGGGTTCTACCAACCACTTTACCGGCTAAAATATCATTAATTTTCTGATCCAATGCATCAAGGCTACATTCGGTCACAAAGTCTTCTAGGTTATCAAGCTTCCATTCGCTCGCCAATTTCGCCCACAGTTTTAATCGTGGTGCCATTGGGCACTCCACCGAATCAATGCCTAGTAAAGAAACGCCGCGCAAAATGAACGGAAAAACATTCAGCGATAAATCCGCAGAAGCTGTTAAACCACAACAGGTTACATTGCCGCCATAACGGGTTGATTTAATTGCCGCTGCTAAGTAGTTACCGCCAACGCAATCCACCACACCAGCCCAGCGTTCACGCATCATGGGTTTTTCAGCGCCTTCGAGCAGTGATTCGCGGGTAACCACTTCGCTGGCACCCAAAGATTTTAAAAATTCGGCCTGCTCCGCTTTGCCGGTTACGGCTACCACTTCAAAGCCACTTTTAGCCAACAAGGCAATCGCCACAGAACCCACACCACCTGTGCTACCGGTCACCAGAATTTGGCCGTGTTCGGGCCTTGTACCGCCATCAAGCAGCGCCTGTACACTCATCGCTGCCGTAAAACCCGCGGTGCCAATAATCATAGCTTCGCGCGTTGTTAGGTTCTCTGGCAGTTTTACCGCCCACGACTTGGGTATACGAATGTACTCACCAAAGCCACCGGCGGTGTTCATACCCAGATCAAAACCGGTAACCAGCACCTTATCGCCAACGGCGAAGTCATCGGAATTACTCTCAACAATGTTACCGGCGGCATCAATACCAGGAGTGTGTGGGAAGTTGCGACTAACCGCCGGGTTACCCATGGCCGATAACGCATCTTTGTAATTGAGCGATGAATAATCCACTTTGATTAAAAGATCACCGGCCGGTAGATTGTCGATAGAACGATGGGTAACAGAACGCGAAAATTGCTTATTCTCTAACTTCTCAACCAATAAACATCGGTATTGTGTGCTCACGCGAGCCTCCTTGATCATTATTGTTATTACGTAAAAGCCCTGAACTTACCGAGCGTGCAGCGATTACCATCAGAACTTACTGATTATCAGCTCAGAACAGACTGCATAAAGACTCAGAGATTTATTAAGGTACAGTTTTGTTGATATACTACTATTAATCAAGTATGCACTTTTTAGTTTGCTAGTTACCAAAAAGATACCAACTAAATAACCCAACACTTTGCGCAGCACCTTAGCGAAATTGAATTAACAGCATCAATTTATTCGAGCACGACAATGACAAAAACGGTAGAGACACTCACCGAAGACAACGAAACCACGTATATTTGTGGTGTATCTGTCACCTTAGATTTAATTGGCGGAAAATGGAAAGGCGTAATTTTATGGCATTTGTCCCATAAAACATTGCGTTTTAGTCAGCTAAAAAGACGCTTGCCTAAAGTTACGCAAAAAATGCTAACCCAACAATTGCGCGAACTAGAACGCGATCAATTAATCCATCGCGAAGTGTTTGCGGAAGTACCACCCAAAGTGGAATATTCACTCACAGAATTGGGTGAAAGTTTAAAACCTATTTTAAACGCAATGTGCAACTGGGGTAGCGAATATTATCGAGACAATAGTAATCACAAGTAACAACAATAGTCACAACAAGGCATAAATTAAAATGCATCGTTATGACTTGTTAATTTTCGCTATTAATAAGGATTTTATGTACAACAAACTCTGATTTAGCTCCGTTATGAATTAATCAGAAATACCAGTATTAACACCATCACGACAAGCTTTTAATAATTTTTCGGCCAGCTCGTCATCATTAATTGCCTGCGCAATTGCCATGCCGCCCACCATTAATACGGTTTTTTTAATGGCTTCTAGCTCGTCTTCGGTATCGCCGGTAAGCTCTTGTATGCGTGTCACGAACTTTTTAAAAACCTCCGTGTAAGTTGAGCGAACCTTGCTTTCGCGTTGACGCATATCGGTTGCCAAAAATGCCAGCGGGCAAGCAAATTCGCCCTGTCTATGTTGTTCGCTTAAGTACAGCTCAATAATATCAGACGGTTTTAAATTAGCGTTTTCTAACGCGTAGTTTTTGGCACGTTGCGCAGCATCTACCACGGCTTCTGCGTACAAATCGCTCTTCGATTGAAAGTGATTGTAAAAGGCACCGCGTGTTAACCCAGCGTGTTCCATCACGTCGTTGATTGTGACATTATCAAACCCGCGTTTGGTAAATAATTCCGCCGCGCTGGCGGTAATTTTTTGGCGGCTTTGGTCTTTGTGCTCTGTTTTCCAACCCATAACTCAGCTCTTTTCGAGGTTCTTAGTAATCGTTAATAGGCCGCATTAATTCGGCGATAATTTTGTTAATTATTTCATCTTACAAGAATATGATCTTGAACATATTGTTAATTTGAATACATTAACCCCGCAATTAACAATAATCAGGACTGAGCCATGAGCACCCCAATTACTATTTACGGCCCTACTTTCAGCACCTTTGTACGCAGTGTAATGATGGCCTGCGAGCTTAAAGATATTCCTTACGAAGTGACCACCGAAATTAACGGTGAAAAAATTGAATTCAGAAGCGCGCAGCACAAAGCGTTGCACCCTTACACTAAATTCCCAGTGTTAATGACCGAAAAAGGCCCAATTGGCGAAACCGTAGCCATTTTGCACTACCTAGAAAACACCTTTGGTGGCAAAAAACTCTACCCAACCGACCCCTTTGAACAAGCGCAGGTTGAGCTGTGGAGCGGCATTAGCGGTATTTACGTAGATACCGATATTGTGCGCAAAGTATTGTTAGAATACATTTTCCCGAAAGGTGAAAACGGCACCGTACGTGCCGATGTGGTAGAAGCGGCAATGCCGGGCGTAGAAAACGCTCTAAGCGTAGTTGCAGAACAATTGGGTGATAACGCCTATATTTGTGGCGATGAAATTACCGCAGCCGATTTAATTTTAATTCCTATTATCGACTACATTGAACAACTCGAAGTGGGCAAACCTAAAGTTGCCGCGCACAAAAACCTTGTAGAATATATTGAAAACGTGCGCAAACAAGACTTTGCAAAACGTGTATTGACCAGCTAATTAACCAAATAAATTTGTCGCAAAAGAATTAGTTAAAAAACCAGAAGAACTCCGAGCATTCGGAGTTCTTTTATGTAAGCGCTAGGTTAAAGATCTGCGAAAACTATTTTTTAGTTAAAATACACGTCTTTAATCTTTAAAACCGTATTCGAGAAAGTCCTGCCATTTATCTGAACTTGGTTGTAACCTATCAGCAAATACACTTAAGACATCTGAAACTGTATCGCTAAAGTGCTTCATTGCTCGATAATTCTGCCAGTCTTTTTCACTAAGGGTGTCATGACCGAACTCTTTGATCGCGTCATCCATATTTTTCAATTCGTCGCGCCAATACGCTGCATATTTCATGCGACCCAAAGTCTTTCGAATATCCGCCTTGTCTACCAAAAACACACGAACAATTTCGCTTAACCTATCTTCGTTTTGTTGTGCTTGAATCCAAATTTGATTAAGTTCATACATACAATTGGGCGATTTTAAATATTTATCACTTAAAAACACAAACACCCGTTCACCTTTGCCAATGCGTTGCATAAATTTGGTTATGCTGTCGCCATATTGCAGGGTGTTTTTATCGCGAATAATTTTAATACCGAATTTTGCTTCGGCATCAATACACAGCTGGTTAACTTTATCTTCGCGCTGAATTTCTAGATCTGAATCCCTGTCGTTCCAAGCATAGGAAACAAAGTATTCTCTTTGCTGGGGTTTTTCTTGGGCATAATCAGGCTCAAATTTCGGTGCTTTCATATCAGAATTACTTACAAATTCGTGTTGTGATTTTGCAGTATCTAAAGTGTTTTCTTTTTGCGTTGCGCTAATACCGACCTTTTGCTCGACACTCTCTAACTGTTTAAACAATGATTTAAGTAATTGCTCCGCACCCGCTCCTTGGGTTTTTATACAAATTTCTCCTTGCCATTCTCCGGTTTTGGTTTGGGTAATTAAAGCTCGGCTTTCGGTAATGCGTTCGGGTACGAAAAATCCATTTAACCAGTAATCCCCTGCTAAACCCGCGTCTTTACCAATTTCGGCCATAAAGTTACGCAGTAATACCGACGGCAACAATTCGTAGCTAAATACGGCTTTTTCTATGGGCAAGTTTGGGTTCCATTTTTCCGTTAAACCATCGGGCGGTTGCTCAGGTAATAAATCTGGAGCGAAATACTCATCCCTGTGATTCTTATCTTTAAACCAATTATATTTATCAAGAACAAAGCAAATATTGCAAGATTCCATTAAATTTAAAAATAAAACTTGTTCCTGCTCAGAGAAGCCCATGTCATCCCACAAAAGCATAGCTAATAGATCGCGATCAAATCTGCCTTGCATCCGTTTTATGGTTTCGTAACATTTATCACGGTTAAATACCGCGTAAATAGCTTCCAGCGCCCAGGCTTGGTCAAGAATAATTTGGTTATTAAACAATCCCTTTTGGTAAAAAACATAACCGCAGTTATGCAAAAAATCTAAAAATAATTCTGGGCTAGAAATACCACCGGTGTTTTCACACAGGGTTACAAAATCATTGTATTGAATGGTTCGGTGTTGGCGCTGCTTAACGGGCCTTTTAGAATCGTCATCGATCCATTGTTGCAGTTGATCAATAACACGCTGCCTGCCTTCACCAATAAGCGGTTGATCTATTTGTTGATAGGCTTCGGTGAGCGCTTCATCCAAGGCTGCACGGCCGCGATTATTTAACGCGCTGTAATCCAGTGTTTTCCAATATTTAAACTCATCAAGCATTGCATAAACATCACTGGGCAAGGTTTGCGCTTGGCCCGGCTCATCACAATGGGTTTGCACAATAATTACCGAGCAATCGGTACCACCAAATTGCTTAATGTAATTAAGCCAATATAATAGCGGATAATTACGAAAGGTCATACCGCCGTAGGAATGAGTCTCGGATTCTTCCATTTCTGGCGTCCACGCCAATAAAAACACTGCTCTGCTGCGCATAAATAAAACGTGGGTGCCGTGGTAAATATCTTGGCCACCAAAATCCCACAAATTAAATCGCGCGGTTTTATGGTTAGGCACAGCGGTAGAAGAAATGGTAATACCGTGGGTGGAATCCGAATTTGGTTCAAATTCTAAATCGGATAACTGTCTGCAAATTTGGGTTTTACCCACCCGGCCATTGCCTACAATCATTAACTTAGCATCTTGCTGCTGGTTCTGGCTTTCGGCTAAATCGATAAGATGTGCTCTTAATTTTGGTAAACAATTTATACCCTCTTCTGAAGATAAAACCTCAGCAGGTATTCCTATAATTTTGCTACCTCCAAGGCACAATACTTCAAGGTTTTCACCAAATACCAATTCATAATCTATCGAATTAACAGGGCAGTTATATGCATCTAGTTCACTAAGAAAGTACAAATTATTTAAAGGACTCAAATCCATTATGCCAGAACCACCACATAATAAGGAAGTTAAAAAGTATAACCCACTTATGGGATTTAAATCGGTGACATTGGAGTCAGTGCAATCAAGCCATATCAAATTGGTTAACTTGCACAATGGACTTAGGTCACCTACGTTAGTAAAAAAACAACTAAAACTTCGCAGATGACTTAATCCGCTCAACGGACTTAGATCAACTACTTGAGTCTGGCTACAATCTAATACTTCCAGGTTGTTTAAGTCTCTCAACGGACTTAAATCACTTACTTCAGTCTCACCACAATTAAGGTCTTGCAGATTACTTAAGCTGCTTAAAGGACTTAAATCATCTACTTCAGTACCCGTGCAATCAAAGGTTTGCAGATTGCTCAAGCTGCTCAAAGGACTTAAATCACTGACTTGAGTATAACCACAATCTAATACCTGTAGGTTCGTTAACTCGCTCAAAGGGTTTAGGTCACAGACTTGAGTACACCTGCAACTAAGGTGCTGCAAGTTGGTTAACTCTCTCAAAGGACTTAAATCACTTATAGGAACCTCTGATTAACCTCCGAGATCTGCCATAATATCTCGTCTGCAAAT
>CALMJT010000202.1 GCA_937864365.1 uncultured Alteromonadales bacterium
GGGTCGCCCGGTTGCAGGCGGGCGTATGGCAACTGTTGTTGATCTAATGCCTGAATTAACGCTTGCGTGTCGCACATTGGCGGGGTTAACAAAATGCCATCGACCTTGCGTGATTCATACAATGCGAGCAACTCGCGAGTTAAGTGTGGATCGGTGTGATCACAGGGATGAATAATTAATTCAAAACCCCATTTTTTGCAGGCCTCTAAAGCGCCAGATTGAGCATCAAATATGTAACTTGGGCTTGCGTTGGAATACACCAGTGCAATGTTAAACGTCAGGTTTCCAGCGAGACTTCTTGCGAAGTTGCTCGGCTGATAATTTAGCGCTTTGGCCGCCGTAAGCACTTTGTTAACGGTGCTGGCACGGACGTTAGGTTCTTGGTTAATGACTCTCGAAACTGTTTTGATCGAGACCTCAGCTAAGCGTGCAACGTCGTTAATGGTGGCTTTTTTTGATTCGGTTTCCATAAATGATAAATTTTCTAGGGTGGTTTAGGGCCTGTTAACAGCGTTAGCGTAAGTGCTCAGCCCAAAGCGTGGCGCCTTGATCAGTAGTTTCCGGTGTAACAGAAACGGCTTGATGCGTGTTAACCGAGTCTAGAAAGTACTGTGCATTGACAGCGCTGTCAATTGAGAATAGGATGACAACGCTGTCATTACCATTGTGTGAAGATTGAATCGTTGCACAACGTGATTTATGAAGAATAACAATAGAACAATGAATCGCTGCGCCAGGCAGACTCAAGCGGAAAACATTATGAGAAGTGAAGCCGATATTGTCGTATTCGGAGGTTTAGGAGATTTATCACTACGCAAGTTAATCCCCTCGCTGTACCGCAGCGTGGTTGCCAATCAACTGTCGTCGAACAGTCGAATTATTTTGGTTTCCCGAGAAGACGTCAGCCAACAACAGTGCCTTGAGCGAGCTGAAGCATCCCTGCGTGCGCACTTAAATGATGAGGAATTTGAGTCGAGTCACTGGAGCACGTTTTCCCAGCGGTTGTCATACTGTTTTCTCGATCTCGCGATCTGCGATGAGCGTTGGGATTCACTCAAAGCGCTCATTGGCGATGACGAAAGCCGCACACGAGTATTTTATTTTGCCATTCCACCGGGCTTATACGGTGACGTCTGTGCGCATCTATCCAGTTGTCAGCTGCTCAATAAAAATACCCGAGTCGTGGTCGAAAAACCCTTGGGCTACGACCGAGAATCCGCCGACTCGATTAATTCTCGAATCGCCGAGTTTTTACCTGAAGAATCCATCTATCGAATCGACCATTATCTTGGTAAAGAAACCGTACAAAATCTCATGGCGTTGCGCTTTGGTAACGTTTTATTCGAGCCGCTGTGGGATTGTAAACGCATCGATAACGTGCAAATTACCATTGCCGAAACCGTGGGTTTAGAAGGCCGAGTCTCTTTTTACGATCGCGCCGGCGCCCTTCGAGATATGGTGCAAAATCATTTGTTGCAGATGATGTGTCTGCTGACTATGGAGCCGCCCACCAAGCTCAATGCCGATAATATTCGTGCGGAAAAATTAAAAGTATTGAAATCGCTGCGCGCCATCGATGCATCCAACGTCGCCGAAGACACGGTTCGCGGTCAGTACGGGCCGGGTGTGGTTGGCGGTAAAGTGGTGCCCGGCTATCAGGATGAGCTCGGCGGAGCCAGCAGCACTGAGACCTTTGTCGCCATTCGCGCTCATATTGATAACTGGCGTTGGGCAGGGGTACCGTTTTATTTGCGCACCGGTAAACGTTTGGCCGAGCGTTTTGCGGAAATCGTCATTAACTACAAACCGGTCACTCACTGCGTGTTTGAACCCGATGCCGGGCCACTGCAACCGAATCGGTTGGTGATTCGTTTACAGCCCGATGAGCGCATTCAACTCACCTTAATGACTAAAGAATTGAATCGCCAAGGGATTCGTTTGAAACCGGCAACTCTTAATCTCAATTTTGCCGACACCTTTAAATACACCAAAAGTGATGGTTATCAGCGTTTGATTCTCGACGCTGTGCGCGGTGATCCCGCGTTATTCACGCATCGCGATGAGGTTGATCAAGCCTGGGCTTGGATCGACCCCATTATTGCCGCTTGGCAGAGCGAGCAGATTGACCCAGTGCAATACGCCGCGGGCAGTTGGGGACCAGACAAAAGTGTTGGTTGGTTTGGTGATCATTAACGGCGAGGTGCAAGACCATGGTTGAAGAGCACTTTTTTGCAGATCGCGACAAACTCATTCAAACCTTAGCGGCGCGCTGCGAAGCCCAATTACTTCACGCCATCGATCAACGCGGTAAGGCGTCGTTATTGGTCTCTGGTGGCTCCACACCGGCTCCGCTTTATCAAGAGCTTTCTCACCGCACACTCGACTGGTCGCGTGTTGGTGTGGGTTTGGTGGATGAGCGCTGGGTAAATGCCGATCACAGTGCCAGTAATGAACGTTTTATCCGTGAGCACCTATTATTTAATAAAGCCCGTGACGCTGCTTTTTATCCCATGAAACAAAACGGCATCAGTGCGCAGGCCGCGGCAGCAGATGTCGCCGAGTTGTATCAATCTAAGCTGAGTTGGCCTGCGGATTTGGTGATTTTAGGCATGGGAGCCGATGGCCATACCGCATCGTTATTTCCAAGAGCAGAGGGCTTGGAGCAGGGGTTAAATCCTGATAACCCGAGCGTTTGTTGCGCGATTAACGCGATCCGTTCGCCAGTGACCGGCGAGTATACCGAGCGGCTCAGTTTGACCTATGCAACCCTTTGCCGAGCCAAAGAGCTAGTGTTATTGATAACCGGCTCAGAAAAATTAGCGGTGTACCAAGCGGCGAAAACATGGCAAAACACCATTGACGATTGCCCGATAGCGGCGCTGTTGACAGATGCCAAAGTGACGGTTTCTGTCTTTTGGGCGCCTTGATAGAGGAATTCTTATGTTGCATGAATTGGTTAGCGAAGTAACAGAACGATTAAAAGAGCGCAGTGTTCGCACTCGCACAATCTATTTAGACCGAATTGAAAAAGCAGCGGGAGAAGGCCCAAGCCGTAAACGATTATCCTGCGGTAATCTCGCCCACGGTTTTGCCGCGTGCAACCCGTCCGATAAAGACGGATTAACCGGAGAGCAAAAGCCAAACGTGGGCATTGTGACCGCCTATAACGACATGTTATCGGCCCATCAGCCTTACGAAGACATGCCCAAGTTGATTCGCCAAGCCGTGCGTGATGCCGGTGGTGTTGCTCAAGTTGCCGGTGGTGTACCGGCCATGTGCGACGGCGTTACCCAGGGTCAAAGTGGCATGGAGTTGTCGCTGTTCAGTCGCGATGTGATTGCTATGTCCACTGCCGTGGCTTTGTCTCATGATATGTTTGATGCGGTTTTGTGTTTGGGTATTTGCGACAAGATCGTGCCGGGTTTGCTGATGGGCGCGCTGTCGTTTGGCCATTTACCGTGTATTTTTGTGCCCAGCGGGCCCATGACCACAGGCGCTTCTAACGACGAAAAACACCAAGTTCGCCAGCTCTACGCCGAGGGCAAGGTTGGTCGCGAAGAACTGTTGAAGATGGAATCAAAATCCTACCACGGGCCGGGTACCTGTACCTTTTATGGTACGGCGAACTCCAATCAAATGTTGGTAGAGATTATGGGTTTGCATTTGCCCGGTTCCTCGTTTGTCAATCCTAATACGCCGTTGCGCGAGGCGTTAACAATAGCTGCCGCTCAACAGGTGTTAAAGCTGACGGCACTCGGTGATGATTATCGTCCCATCGGTAAAGTGATAGACGAGCGGGCCATCATCAACGGCGTTGTTGGTTTGTTAGCAACCGGTGGCTCAACCAATCACACCATGCACCTAGTGGCCATTGCCAAGGCCGCTGGCATTCAATTGCAGTGGGACGATTTTTCTGAGCTGTCGAAAGTGATTCCGCTGTTGGCTCGCGTTTATCCAAACGGATCTGCCGATATCAATCACTTCCAGGCCGCAGGCGGCATGGGTTATTTAATGGCGAGCTTGATGGATGCGGGTTTGCTGCACACGGATATTCTGTCTGTGGCTGAAACCCCAGGGCTTCAAAGCTATCGCACCGAGCCATTCTTGGTGGGGGATAAAGTCGAATGGCGCCCAGCACCGGAAGTCTCGTTGGATTTGGATGTATTACGCCCGGCCAGTGAGCCGTTTTCCGAAGACGGCGGCCTAAAATTGCTAACCGGTAATATCGGCCGCGCGATCATCAAAACCTCTGCCGTAAAGCCAGAGCACTGGGTTATTGAAGCGCCTGCCATTGTGTTTGACGACCAAAACGAACTGGAGGCCGCGTTTAGAACCGGTGCTCTGGACAAAGATTTTGTCGCCGTCATTCGCTTTCAAGGTCCCAGAGCGAATGGTATGCCCGAGTTGCACAAACTCACGCCGGTGTTGAGTTCTTTGCAATCGCGCGGTTTTAAAGTGGCGTTGGTTACCGATGGTCGTATGTCTGGCGCATCTGGAAAAGTCCCCGCTGCCATACAGGTGACTCCAGAATGTGTTGCCGGTGGTTTGCTCAGTAAAGTAAACAACGGTGATGTCATTCGCTTAGATGCCAAGAATTGCACCTTAGAGTTGCTCGTGGAAGAGTCTGTCTTGGCCAATCGTATTACCGTCGTGCCCGACTTGAGCGCTCGCCAGAGTGGTACCGGACGAGAATTGTTCGGTTTGTTCAGAGCCAACGCCACAGACGCCGATCAAGGTGCCAGTGTGCTGCAACTGAGCGAGTACTGATGTGAACGCTGGAATCTCTGCTGCAATCTTAGTGGCCGATATTGGCGGCACCAACGCTCGGTTTGGTGTTGCCTGCGAAGACCCGGATTCCGGTGTAATCATCGTCAAACACCAACGCCAGTTTCTCTGTAGCGAATTTGACAGTGCCACCGAGGTTTTTGAGCATTACCGCCGAGAGTTAGACGCCGATTGGCCGACATTAGCGTGTGTGGGTGTTGCAGGCCCTGTGGTTTCTGATGTGGTGAAATTCATCAACCTCGATTGGCAAATCGATTACTCAACCCTTAAAGCTCAGTTTGGCTTCGACGAATTGCTGTTGGTGAATGATTTTGTCACCCAAGCCTACGCTGCCGTTCATTTGCCAGATGCGCAAATACAGTGTTTTCGTGCTGGAAAGCCCAAGTTGAGCACCCCAAGGTTGATTGTCGGCCCCGGCACCGGTTTGGGCGTTGCCGCACTAAAACCGCTGGGTAATGGCCGTTGGCTGGCAATTCCCGGTGAAGCCGGGCATGTCAGTTTTGCACCGTCCAATGAGCTTGAGCGTGAAATTCACCGTGTACTCAGTAATGAGTTGAGCTTTGTGGCAGTAGAAGATTTGATTTCGGGGCCGGGCCTTCAGAGGCTCTATCAGGCGCTGGCAAAAATCCGAGGCGAAACCGTGCGTTTACGCAGCGCGCCAGAGATCACCGCCGAGGCCTGCGAGCACCCTCAAGGTATTGCTTTTGAGACGGTGAATGTCTTTTTGAGTGCTCTGGGTGGTGCCGCCGGAAACGCCGCATTGACGCTTGGCGCCTTCGCGGGTGTTTATTTTGCCGGTGGTATTTTGCCGCAAATTCAATCGCTGATTGCCAACAGTGGTTTGATCTCAGCGTTTGAAAACAAAGGTCCATTACAACCGCTTTTATCGGAAACCCCGCTGCATCTGATCACCGGACAAACCCCGGCGTTGGTTGGTGCCGCACACTTACTTATCGACCAAATAGGTCTTACAAATACTTACTCCCGCTAACAGGAGACAAACAGTGAAAGCCTCACTCGAAGAAATTATGTCTGCATCTCCGGTCATTCCGGTCATTGTGATTGACGAAATATCTCAAGCATTACCGCTGGCCGAAGCACTCGTTGCCGGTGGTTTGAAGGTATTGGAGATCACCTTGCGCAGTGACTGTGCCATGGCTGCGATTGAGCTGATCGCCGAAAAAGTGCCAGGCGCATACGTCGGAGCCGGTACCGTGACCACGCCCGAACAGGTCACCGATGTTGTTAAAGCTGGCGCCTGTTTTATGGTGAGTCCAGGTTCCACCGAAAAACTGCTCGATGCTGCCGAGGCGTCACCCATCGAAATTTTACCGGGCGTTGCTACCGCCAGCGAAGCCATGCGCTTGAGAGAGCGTGGCATCACGCGCATGAAGTTTTTTCCCGCCGAGGCCGCCGGTGGTGTAGCTATGTTGAAATCGTTGGCAGGGCCCCTGCCGGATTTAAGGTTCTGCCCAACCGGTGGCATTACCCCAGAACTTGCCCCTAAATATTTGGCTTTGGCCAACGTTGCCTGTGTTGGCGGCTCTTGGATGGTGCCGAAAGATTTGGTCGCTGCGGGAGATTGGCAAGCCATCACCGAGTTGGCTAAAGAAGCCTCGAAATTAGCCCCTTAAGTATTCGAAAAAATCACAGAGGCGTTTAGCGCCTCGTTTGTAATCAAAAAATATCCGTTAAAAGTGCCCCTAAAAAATGCCCTGGGGCAGATAGCTTAATGAGGCTCTGCGTTTTCAAACAATGTCGATAGCTCGATAGCTCGCGACGCTCAAACGACCAACTTTAAGCGCTGAACCTGTTGCTCGCGCGGGGTTTTGGCTCGGTTTCAGGCGGGCAGACAAAAATAATAACGATAAAAATTAATTCAAATGTGTTGAGGTGAACAATGTCTACACGTGTTGCAATCAATGGCTTTGGCCGTATTGGCCGAAATATTCTGCGTGCCTGCTACGAAGGTAACTACAAAAGTAACTACAAAGGTAACGACAACGATCAGATCGAAATCGTTGCCATTAACGACCTAGGCGATGCCAGCATTAACGCGCATCTGACCCAGTACGATAGTGTTCACGGTCGCTTTGCCGGAGACGTATCGGTAGAGGGCGATAGCCTGTTGGTCAACGGAGATCGAATCCGCTGTGTACAGGAGCGTTCCCCAAAAGACTTGCCTTGGAAAGAACTCGACGTCGATGTGGTGTTGGAGTGCACCGGATTATTTACCGATCGTGCAGCGGCTGCCGGACACATTGAGGCGGGTGCGAAAAAAGTCATTGTCTCGGCGCCGGGCAAAAACATGGATGCCACCGTGGTTTACGGTATTAATCACAAAGCGTTAAACCGCGATCATCAGATTATTTCCAACGCTTCTTGTACCACCAATTGCTTGGCGCCACTGGCGTCGGTACTCAATCGAGCCATCGGTATTGAACGCGGATTGATGACCACCATTCACAGCTACACCAACGATCAGAAGCTCAGTGATGTTTATCACACCGATTTGTACCGTGCACGCAGCGCTACGCAATCAATGATTCCCACCAAAACCGGCGCCGCTCAAGCGATTGGTTTGGTCTTGCCTGAATTGGCGGGCCGCTTAGATGGTCTGGCGGTGCGAGTACCAACTATCAATGTCAGTTTGGTGGATTTCACCTTTGATGCAGCAAGAGCAACCAGCGTTGATGAAATCAACAGCCTGATGGCTGAGGCCGCGCAGGGTGAACTTGGGTGTGTGCTCAATTACAGCGAAGCGCCCTTGGTCTCCATTGATTACAACCACAGCCTCGCGTCTTGTAATTTCGATGCTAGCCATACACGGGTGCAAGGTAATTTGGTGAAAGTACTCGCGTGGTACGACAACGAGTGGGGTTTTGCCAATCGCATGCTCGATAACACGCTGGCGTTAGCCAGTACGTTTTAAATTGGTCGGCATTGCACAGGTGAGTTCGAACATGTTACGTAGAACCAAAATTGTAACCACGTTGGGTCCCGCAACGGATTCAGAACCGGTATTGCGCGCACTTATTCAGGCGGGCGCCGATACGGTACGGCTGAATTTTTCCCACGGTAATCCGAAAGACCATCGCAACCGCGCATGCTTAGTTCGCAAGCTGGCCGCTGAATGCAAGCGCTCAGTGGCGATTTTAGGGGATTTGCAAGGGCCAAAAATTCGCATTGCGCGCTTTAAAGACGGGCCCATCGAGTTGGCGGAGGGTGATTGTTTCGCGTTGGATGCCTCACTGGGACGCGACGACGGCGATATCGCGCAAGTGGGTATTGATTACCCTGAGCTGCCCAACGACTGCAAGGCTGACGATCTTCTTTTACTCGATGACGGACGCGTGGTTTTACGTGTTGAGCGTATCGCTGGCACTCGCCTCGAATGCATGGTGGTCAACGGTGGCCCCCTATCAAACAACAAGGGTATCAATCGCCAGGGCGGCGGCCTAAGCGCGCCGGCGCTGACCGAGAAAGACAGGGCCGATATCAAGCTCGCCGCTGAGATTGGCGTCGATTACGTAGCGGTATCGTTTCCCCGCAGTGGCGAAGATATGAACCAAGCTCGACAGCTGCTAACCGCAGCGGGTTCTAAGGCGCACTTGGTGGCGAAAATCGAACGTGCCGAAGCGGTTGCCGATGCCGAAACCCTCGACGGTATTATCCTCGCCTCTGACGCGGTGATGGTGGCGCGTGGTGATCTTGGTGTTGAAATCGGTGACGCCGCATTAGTGGGGGTGCAAAAGCGCATTATCAGTCGCTCGCGTCAACTTAATCGCGCGGTGATTACCGCCACCCAAATGATGGAATCCATGATCAATAGCCCTCTGCCGACCCGTGCCGAAGTAATGGACGTCGCCAACGCTGTGCTCGACGGCACCGATGCGGTGATGTGTTCGGCGGAAACCGCGGCGGGCAAGTATCCGGTCAAAACCGTGGAGGCCATGGCACGCGTGATTTTGGGGGCAGAGCGTGAGCGTAGCATTCAGCGCTCGGCGCACAGAATCCATCAAGAATTTTCCCACGCCGGTGAGTCCATTGCCATGGCGGCGATGTATACCGCCAATCATCTCAAGAATGTAAGAGCCATTGTTTGTCTAACGGAATCGGGCAATACACCGCTGTTGATGTCTAGAATCAGTTCAGGGTTGCCGATTTTTGCCTGCTCCAATCGGGCCGAAACCTTAAGTCGTGTGGCCTTGTACCGAGGTGTGTACAGCTTGTTGTACGACGATGCTAACGGTCAACACACTACGGGTGAGTCGGTGGTGGAATTGCTGAAATCCCAAGGTATTGTTGCCCGCGGAGATTTTGTCTTGGTTTCTCAAGGTGATCAGGCCCATGTACAAGGCGGTACCAACACCTTAAAAATCCTGGCGGTGTCTTAGCCTGCCACTTATAAAAACCGCGTTGACCAACAGCGCTGTTGATGCTCATTATTTTTAGGCTCAAACCATGTCTATGCCAACGTTTATGCACAACGACGATCTGCTAGCGCTGCAAGAGGTGTTGGCGTCACAGTCGTTGCTCAGCTTGTTTGTTGAAGATGCCCAGCGTGTTGACCGATTTTCCTGCGAGGCCTCGGGGCTGTATTTGGATTATTCGAAGAACCGCGTCAACGAGCGGGTAATGGGCTTATTGCTGGCAACCGTTCGAGAAAAAGGGCTGCCCGAGAAGATTCAAGCCTTGTTTTCGGGCGAGCTTGTCAATTACACCGAAAAACGCCCGGCGCTACACACCGCATTGCGTGGCGCAATACAAACGCCCGTCGACAAGCAAACGCTCATCATGGCTGCGCAGGCCCAGATGGCGGCATTTGTGGACTCAGTCCACAGTGGGCGCTGGCTTGGGGCAACGGGTAAAACCATCACCGATGTTATTAACATCGGTATCGGCGGCTCGGATTTAGGCCCATTAATGGTTACTCAAGCATTAAGAGCCTATCGTCACAAAGGCATCCGCTGTCAGTTTGTCTCGAATGTGGATGCCGCCGATTTACTTGCCAAGCTAGAAGTCGCTAATCCCGAATCGACCTTATTTGTGGTGGCGTCAAAAACCTTCACTACCCTCGAAACACTCACAAACGCCACGACCGCGCGCAGTTGGCTTATCGATGCCATGGGTGACAATGCCGATATCTCTAAACACTTTGTCGCCACTACATCCAACGTTGCCAATGCGGTAGCGTTCGGTATTTGCGAAGACAATGTCTTTCCCATGTGGGATTGGGTTGGTGGTCGTTATTCGTTGTGGTCGTCCATTGGTTTACCCATCGCGTTGGGTGTGGGCATGGATCACTTCAAAGCTCTCTTGGCCGGTGCCAGAGATATGGACACGCACTTTGCCAGCCAGCCTTTTGAAAGCAACATGCCGGTCATTCTCGCAGTGCTTGGTGTTTGGTACGCCAATTACTGGGAGGCCGAGAGCCACGCGGTGATTCCCTACGCCCACGACTTGCGCACCTTTCCTAAGTATCTCCAGCAATTGGATATGGAAAGTAACGGCAAATCGGCGGGTCGTGATGGGCCTGTCAAATACAGCACCGGGCCGATCATTTGGGGCGAAGCCGGTACCAATGGTCAGCACAGTTTTCATCAACTGCTACACCAAGGTACTCGGCTAGTACCGGTCGATTTTATTGCGCCGATGAAGGCTAATCATGAGCACGGCGCGCATCAAATTCATTTATTTGCTAACTGTTTAAGCCAAAGTTACGCCTTGATGGTGGGCAAAACCCGAGAGCAAGCCAAGCAAGAGTTTTTAGACATTGGTTATAGCGAAGAAGAATCCGAGCGGCTCGCCGATCACAAGGTCATGGAAGGAAATCGCCCGACCAACACGATTTTGATGAATCAGCTGACGCCAAAAAACCTCGGGGCGTTAATCGCCTTGTACGAACACAAGGTGTTTGTGCAAAGTGTTCTGTGGGACATCAATCCCTTTGATCAATGGGGCGTTGAGTTGGGTAAAAAAATCAGCACCTTAATTTCAGCGGTCATGACGGATCTTGGTGATGCCGGAGACTTTGATGCCTCTACCCAAAACTTGATTCGGCGTTTCCAAGCGGTTCAGGGAGACAATGACCACGAGAGTGACTCGTGATGTTAAACACTCATCTCCCGCTCATGGCAACCGAGCAATGGCGAACAACAGCACTACAACCGACAACATTAAAACCAACGAAACGACAACCGCAAGAGGTGCAACAGTGATAGGTATTATCGGCGAAGCATTGATGGATATGATGCTTGAAACCAATGGCACATTGTATCCGATGGTTGGCGGATCGCCGTTTAATGTGGTTCGTGCCCTTGGTCGATTGCGAGCACCGAGTTGTTATCTTTCACCGTTATCGCGCGACGCTTTTGGTGATCAACTAACAGCGGCATTGCTGCTTGAAGGTGTGCTCCTTAACGATGATTTTCGCTCGGATAGGCCGACGTCGCTAGCGGTGGTGAGCAAGAACGACCAAGGCCAGCCGAGCTACAGTTTATACCGCGACGGTGTTGCCGATCGCGATTTTACCGCCCAAGCGCTACTGGCAAATCTGCCGCAAGGTGTGCAGGTGATTCACACCGGTTCTTTGGCGATCGTGCCCGAAGAGGCGGAGAAAATTCGCGACATTTTAACCGTCGCGCGCGGACGCGGTATTTTGATCAGCATCGATATCAACATGCGTCCCGGCGTAGTTGCCGATACCGCCGGATACATCGCAGCGGTGAAATCGCTACTGCCTTTGTCTGACTTGGTGAAAGCCAGCGATGAAGATCTGATGTTGTTGGGATTAGACGGCTGTCCTGAACAACAGTGCGAACAATTACTGAGTCTCATGAACGGTGGCCTCGCGATCATCACGTTGGGATCAGAGGGCGCCATTGCATTAAGTTCGGCAGGTTTGGTTCGTTGTGCGGGTCTCAACGTCAGCAACGTTGTTGATACCGTTGGTGCCGGTGATTGTTTTCAGGCGGGGCTTTTGGCGTCGCTGTTTGCAAGTGGCTGCTTAACCTCAGAGCTTCTGCCAAAAACCTCTTTAGACGTATTAGCGAAAGCCTTGCGTCAAGGATGCGCAGCAGCAGCGATAAACATCACTCGCAAAGGTTGCCAACCACCGAGTAAAACAGAACTCGATACATTACTTGAACAGCAAATATAACAACTCTGTAGAGTGTTAATGATTGGGCTTTTTACCGGCTTTGATCGCTTGCTGTGCACACGCTGGAAGGGCGGTGGTTTGTTGCAACTTGTCCCCCTTTTCTGTATACACCGTCAGTAACAGCAGTTCCACAGTCGGTTTTACAGCAGGATATGTCGTCGAAAACTAAGTCTCCCCAACTCACGCAAATGACCGATATCGCTCGGTTAGCCGGTGTGTCTGTGTCTACCGTTTCACGGGCGTTATCAGGCAGTGAGCTGGTCAACGAGAAAACCCGAGATTTGGTTAACCGAATCGCCCAAGAACACAATTATCGGGTCAATACCCGCGCGCGAAACTTCCGCAAAAAAGATTGACTGACGTTTGCATTTCTGCTCCCTGACGCCCATCGCGGTGATTGGAGTCTGTCCGATCCGTTCTTTATGGAAATTATGTCGTCGGTGGCCGAAGCCGTAGATAGTCGCGGGCACCAATTGTTGTTGGCCAGCACTCGGGCGATTTCGGGGGATTGGCTGAAAGACTTTGTGCAGTCTCATACTACCGACGGCGTGATTTTAATCGGCCAAGGTGGGCAGCATGTTCATATCAACGACATTGCCAAGAGCTTTCCATTTATCTCGGTTTGGGGTGCTAAGATTTCCGACGATCAAAGCTACTCAACCGTGGGTACCGATAACGAAGAGGGCGGTTTTAGAGCAACCAGTCATCTGTTGAATATTGGTCGCCGCCGCATCGCCTTTTTGGGCTATTCCAATCAACCGGAAATCAAATTGCGCGACCAAGGTTATCGTCGCGCTCTGCGTGAATTCGGTTTAGATGTGTCACCTGGATTAGAGCGTATCGCACTGGCAGGTAAAGACGTGGGTTATCAAACCACACGCGAATTGATTCGCTCGGGAGTCGAGTTCGATGCCATCTTTGCGGTGAGTGATGTGTATGCCATTGCCGCGTTACAGGCGCTGCAAGAAGAAGGACTTCGCGTACCGGAGGATGTGGCGATTGTTGGTTACGACGACATCGCTATGGCGTCTTTGTACAATCCATCGTTAACGACCATCCGCCAAAACCATATCGATGCCGGCCCTTTGCTTGTGGATAACGTGTTATCCGCTATGGCGGGTGAAAAGCCCAAGCACATTGAAATGGTGCCTGAGCTGATTGTTCGCGCCTCTAGCGTTCCGTCTGCGAAAAAATAACGTTAAAAATCCGTCTCCCTACTCAACCAAGATCAAGCTGCCATCGGGGTTTTGCTCAATTCGTTTGGGTGAGCAAATACCGCTGACAAAGTTTCCGTTGCTGTCGAGATTTCTAAACGCCATAAAGTACCAGTGTTTATCTGGGCCCTGAATAACTTTACCGGCATAAAGGCTGCCGATGGTGTCTGCTCCCAGAAATCCGCTACCCTCAACTGAAAAAGGGCCGAGAGGACTCGCCCCCGGAAAATACTTCAATCCGGTTTGTGGGTTCGAGTCATCAGCCAAAGCGTGGTACCTAACAGACACTGAACAAAATAAGTAATATCGCCCACCAATCAGCGCCACTTGCGGCACTTCCATCTCGCCAAAAAGACCCGGTGCAAAAACCGGTGGTCCGGCTTCCCAGTGAATTAAATCTCGCGACGATGCATAACCAATAGCGCCACGCCCGGCGGGTTCGCCCTTATTGACCCGACAGGTAATCAGCATGTGGTACAGATCGTCGTGTTCATCTTTGAATACCCAAGGATCACGCCAGGACTCATCGTGCCAGAGATCAAGATTAATGCTGTCGTACCAGTGGGTATCGGCACCGATCAACGGGTTGGCAGGGTGTTTTTGCCAAGTAATTAGATCGTGTGAAGTTGCCAGGCACACGCGCTGAATCAGGCCGTTTTCCGACTGTCTTCCACCGGTGTAAAAGAGATACCAAAGATCCCCTTCTTTAATAACAGAGCCAGTCCAAGTGGTTTTGGTATCGCCCGGCTCCTCCGTGTTCTCGTCCATAGGAGAAGGTGCAATAGCGTCGGGCAGAACCTGCCATTGGTTTAAATCTTGAGATATTGCGTGGCCGATACTGACATGCCAATGCCGATCATCAGGATGAAGTTTTCTATCTGATTGCAGATAAAACATATGGTAATCGTCGCCATCGACGGCAAACCAGAAATCCCAAACCCATTTATCGGTAAGATCAAAAGCCATGAAAGTATCCCTATAGATCGTAAGAGAATAGAAGTGAAACCGACGCGCTCGTTATTATTTAAATGTAAGTAGGGCGCCGTTAATGGCTCTAAGATAGACGGTCATGCAAACGATTGCAAAAAAATTTTGCAATCGTTTGCAATTTGTTCTGCAATACTGTGTAATGCACCACATAACAATAAAACGAGGGGTAGATAACACCCCCTAAATCGGAGGCTTCAAGTGTCTACTTCCAACCCGATTCCCGCTGCCAATGGAACTCTCATTCGTTGGTTGACCTATCTGATGTTCATGATGTTTGGCATGACCACAGACGCAGTTGGCGAAATCATCCCTGTCATTATTGAAGAATTTAATTTAAGTCTTACGGCCGCAAGCTCGTTCCATTACGCATCCATGGCAGCCATTGGTTTAAGTGGTTTATTACTCGGATTTTTAGCAGATCGCATCGGCAGAAAAGCCACCATAATTATAGGATTGGCCGTATTTGCGATAGCCTGTTGGCTATTTATGGTGGCGTCATCGTTTTATTCTTTCGTAGCTTTATTAGTATTTTGTGGCGTGGCTATTGGGATTTTTAAAACCGGCGCCTTGGCCATGGTTGGTGATATCTCCAGTTCAACTCGGGCACATTCCTCAAACATGAACATGGTAGAAGGCTTTTTTGGCGTTGGCGCTATTGTTGGCCCGGCGGTCGTTGCCTATCTATTGCAAAATGGCATGTCGTGGAAATATCTGTATTTAGTGGCTGGTGTTATTTGTTCGGCATTAATTATTGCCGCAGCTCTTGCGCGTTATCCGCAAACCATCAAAACCTGTTCAGAACCGGTGAGCTTTAAACAAACCCTACCCATGATGAAAAACCCTTACGCATTAGGTTTTTCGTTCGCGATTTTTTTATACGTGGCAACAGAAGTAGCAATTTATGTGTGGATGCCAACGCTTTTTCGCGGCTATGACGGCGAATACGGATGGATGGCGACCTACGCATTAACCGTATTTTTTATTGTGCGCGCTGCGGGTCGTTTTTTGGGGGCGTGGGTATTGCGATATTTTGATTGGACTCACGTAATGGCGCTTTTCAGCGGTTGCATATTCGCGTGTTATTTGGGTGCCATGGTACTGGGCGTTGATTTTGCAATTTTCCTATTACCGTTATCCGGCGTATTTATGTCGATGATGTACCCAACGTTAAATTCCAAAGGCATCAGTTGTTTTCCAAAATCACAACACGGAACAGTCGCCGGTGTGATTTTATTTTTTACCGCATTATCTGCCGCTGTTTCGCCGTTATTAATGGGCGCAGTAAGTGACTGGTTTGGGCATGTTCGCTACGGTTTTTATTTTGCAGCGTTCATGGCTGGTCTATTATTTCTTGGTATGGTTTTAAATTTAATTCGCAACCCTGCTGCGAAACAATTAAACGCTCAAACGCTACAACAATTCAGCAGTTAAATTTGATCTAAGAATAATAAAAGAAATCTACTCCAAAATTGCAATCGATTGTAATCCTCATTTCGATGCAAAAGTGAATCAACTGTGCCGGTGGTTGTTCGCTATCAAATAACTCAGGTCATTCAATAAACCGGTATGAGAGGAACTAATAATGATAAATAAAATTAACCGATTGAATACCCGAAAAACTCTATTGGCGTGTGCGGTTGCCTCGTTCTCAAGCGGTGCGTTTGCACAAGTTCTTGAAGAGGTTGTGGTTACCGCAGCGCCAAAGGGAAAAAGTCAAATTGAGGCCAGTGTTTCGGTAAGTGCTTTAGGTACCGAAGAAATTGGAAAATTTGCGCCGCGTTCTACCGCAGAAATTTTTCGAGCGCTGCCGGGTATTCGTGCGGAATCCTCTGGGGGCGGTGGTAACGCCAATATCACCGTTCGCGGTTTACCCTTAGCAACCGGTGGTTCCAAATTCTTGCAAATTCACGAAGATGGATTACCGGTATTAGAATTTGGTGATATCAATTTTGGTAATGCCGATAATTTCTTGCGCTTTGATCAATCGGTTGCGCGTATTGAATCCGTTCGCGGCGGTTCAGCATCTACCTTCGCCAGTAATTCTCCCGGTGGCGTCATTAACTTAATCAGTAAAACCGGCGACGAAGAAGGCGGCTCTTTTGGTGTTACCTCCGGGCTTGATTACGATGAGTTCCGAACCGATTTTTCCTACGGATCTCCCATCAACGATACTACCTATTTTCATGTTGCCGGATTTTTTCATGATGGCGAAGGTGTGCGTGATACCGGATTCAACGGCGAAAACGGCGGACAAATTAAAATTAACATCACTAAAGAATTAGAGAACGGTTTTTTACGGGTTCATTTCAAAAACCTAGATGACAAAGTAACGACCTATTTACCGGCGCCGGTGCGCGTTAATGGCGGTGGCAGTTATGGCAGTGTTGCTAATTTTGATGCTCGTTCAGAAACCTTGCACTCACCCAGTACCACCAATATTTCTACGTTTGATTCGTTTGGTAATCCGCAAAATCGAGATTTAACCGACGGTATTGAATCGAAGGTAACGTCAATTGGTTTTGAATTCGAACAAGAAATTGATGAAGGCTTAGTTTTAAACAATAAATTCAGAACCTCTGATATTAGTGGTGGATTTATTTCGCCGTTTACCGACACTCTCGGAAATCTAGGTCCGCAAGCCGCATCGGGAATAGCGACCAATTTATGTAATTCGGCGTTAGACGGTGACGGTAATCCGTTTGACTGCTCCTCAACATCGGTCACTATCGCCGAAACCGGTGAGAGTTACGATGGTCTAGCATTTACTAATTTATTGTTTGATGCGCGCATTCACGATTTAGGCAATACCATTAATGATCTTAATTTAACAAAAAGCTTCGATAACGGTGTAACCCTAACGTTTGGTTACTATTATTCTAAACAAAATATCGAAACCAGTTGGGCCAGCTGGCAAGCATTTATTCAAACCGTCGATGGCAGTAATTCCCAATATTTAAATATCGAAGACGCCGCCGGTAATGCACTGGTTGATAATGGTTTATTATCGCCAAGCTTTTTATCGTTTGAATGGGATTTACAATACACCACCACCGCACCTTATATTAACGTCGGCTTTGAAGTTGGCGAAAAATGGTTGTTCGATATAAGCGCGCGTTACAATCAAGTACAAGCCAACGGGGAATTAATTTCTAGCTGCTGCGGTGGCAATACCGATTTCGATCTGAACGGTGACGGTATCATCAGTGGCAATACCGAAGATGCTTCTTCAACCAATGCATTTGGCTTTGGTGGCGGTGTTATTAATTTAAATCGTGCAGGAGCAAATATTCAGCGCGTTAATTACGATACCGACGAAGTATCTTTCTCATTGGGTGGTACTTACCTGTTAACGAACTACTCCACCGTTTTTGCGCGTTACAGTGAAGGTGTTCGTGCGGTAGCCGATCGCTTATTGCAAATTCCGGGCGCCTTAAATACCAATGGATCATTGGCAAGCACTACCGATGGGTTTGATACCGTTAAGCAATTAGAAATCGGATACAAATATTTGGGTGAATGGTACGACTTAAATGCAACCTTCTTCGATTCAAATACCGAAGATACACAAGCAGAAGTCACCAGCGGCGCGACCTTTATTCGTGAATACGATGCCACCGGTATTGAACTGGAAGGTAATTTAAACTTTGAAGGTGGCTTTAAACTGTCGGGTAACCTAACGTGGACCGATGCCGAAATTGTCTCTGATCGACTCAATCCAGAAATTGAAGGCAACACGCCACGACGACAAGCCGATTTTATTTGGACAATAACGCCTGAATATTCCACCGACTCCTTCGGCGTTGGCGCTACACTTCAGGGTTCAACCGACTATTACGTGCAAGACAACAATGATCTTGAACAAGAAGCCTATACCATTGTTAATTTATTCGCTAATTGGCACATCAACGATTCGTTTACTGCAACTGTGACCATGAACAATGCCTTCAATGAATTCGTAATTACCGAATCCGAAGAAGGCAGCGCAGAAGTTGGCGATATTATCAGAGCACGTGCACTTAACGGCCGCTCCACCGTATTAGCAATTAATTACCGTTTCTAGTCTCTAACTTCAAGGTTTTCCAACAGCTCTCAGTGTTATTAGTCTTCACTTGGGGGTTGTTGGCTTTTTTTAGCATCTCTTCTTGATTCTTTTGTTGTTATCTCGTCATTATTGAATTTAAAAATAGGCTTTATTGGAAACTCAACTGGCGTATTTTTGATTTAATCAGTAGAACGTATTGGAATGTTGATTAGGTCATTTTCTCGGTAAAGTTTTTAGGAAACTCTGATTAACCCAGAGTTTCTCGCGACACAAGGATGTGTCGCCAATTTCAAGAACTGTAAGTGATTGAAATTGTGAAGAAATTGGAAATCACATTTTCAATTTCTGCTCTCTGATTAAATCAAGGATGAGTTAATCAGAGGTTCCTTTAGTTTCTGTCATTGACTGTTGAAGTAACCGGTCGTTGTCGCTCGGTGAATTTCGCAATCCTTCTATAACACCAGCGTAGTCGGTATCCGATTTATTTTGGCTGTGTTTAAAATTTCCAACCATTTCTGAAGCGGTGATTTCAATTCCAACCACGGCTTGCAGCATTTTTTTAATATAATCTTTAGGTGCATCATTGACGGACCAAGGTTGTGTCTGTGAATGTGCCTCGTGAAAATCAGACAGCTGCTGAATATGGTTTAACAGCCATTGTTGATCATGAATAAATCGTATGGTGCCTTTAACGTGTACCGCAGAGTAGTTCCAAGTAGGTACCGCTTTTCCTGTTGCTAATTTTGACGGATAAAAATTCGGGCTGATATAACCATTAGGGCCGTGAAATACCACTAATACAGATTGATTATCTTGGCTGTTGCCGACCAAGCTGTTGTTGTGCGCAACGTGACCTTCGAGTTTTATCGTTAGATTACCGTTTTGATCTTTAATAGTTTGAACCAAAAACGGAATGTGGTTGGCATCTAACCCTGAATCATTATTAACAATGAGTGTTCCCAACGAATATTGTTGAATAAATTCAATTAATAATTGGCTGTCGGTTATTTTAAATTTAGATGGAATGTTCATGTCTTTTAAAATTTATGTGCCTTCAAATTTCGTTGTTTAAAATAAATAATTAACCGGCAAGGGCAATGCTGGCTAATTTAAAAGTCATTAAGAGGGTCATAATTGACAGAAAAATAAATAAAATACCGTTAATCATAAAAATAGCGCGAATACATTTTATTTTAATTTTCTGCCACAGTGAGTTTTTCATCTCAATTTCTGGCGGCAAGTTTTTAAACTGACCTATTAGCGTCAGTACCAAACAACTCCACAATAATCCCAACAGTGAAAAAGTTAATACCTGATCATCGGCCAGATTACTTATACCTAATATGCTGGCAATCAATAACACAAAAAAGCCAATGCCCGATATTACAAAAACGGGCTGAAGCTTATTAAGAACTTGCGCAAGTTTAACGAGTTTCTCAATCATTACTGGAGTTGGCCGTTAACAGTGAATGTTTAATAGTTTTTAAAATAGCAGCTTCTTAACTAGAAAAAAATATACAAGTGTTAGCTAACTTATAATTACTAATGATTCTTCTAGACTTAAAGAACCTCTGATTAACTCATCCTTGATTTAATCAGAGCACAGAAATTGAAAACGCGATTTCCAATTTCTACACAATTTCAATCACTTACAGTTTTTGAAGTTGACGACACATCCTTGTGCCGCTGGAAAATCTGAGTTAATCAGAGTTTCCCTAAGACGAGTTGTAGGCTTGTTCGGGAACTAAGCCGGTTACCACAAGCAGTATTCGAGTTGTCTCAGAAGAGAATTTAAGAATGAGTATTCGTAATCAAATATGGTCGATTGGCGCGGTGATGTTGCTGAGTGCGGCTTTTGTTATTTATGGCTTGGCGGTATTTTTGGTCAAACCACAGTTGTATGAAGAAGAGGCACAGGCGGCTCAGGTTCGAGTTGAGTTGATCGCCACTGACATCAACATTGCGCTCAAAGAAACGGCAACATTAACCAACAGTCTCGCCACTATTACCGAGTCGAACGCTACGAACAGAACATTATTAATTGATCTGCTTAAGGGCGTGATCGACAACTACGGCGCACTTGAAATCGCCGGTGGTGGCGTTTGGCCTGAACCGGGCAAGCTTATTCCGTCTACTCAGCGAGCGTCTCTATTTTGGGCCAGAAATCAAAATGGCAAACTCGATTTATTAAACGACTATAACGATCCAAGTGGTAGTGGTTATCATCAAGAGTCATGGTACACGGTTGGTAAAAGCCTAAAGAGTGGGCAGTGCGCTTGGTCAGAGGCTTATTCAGATCCCGTATCAGGCACGCCCATGGTGACCTGCACGGTTGCGATTAAGCCCAATGGCGAGTTTTGGGGTGTTGCTACCATCGATTTGATGCTCAATGGTTTGCGTGAATTGCTCACTCGTCAGCAAGAGGCTTCTCGTGGTTATCCCTACGTTATCGATCAAAAAGGGTTAATTGTTGCCGCGCCGAAGTTACGCGAGCAAAGTTTAGCGATGCAATCGTTAGAAGAAGTCGCACGAGCAGATGCAAGCTTATTACCTTTGGCAAAAGCTGTGCGTGATGGTCAATCAAAATTAGATTTGCCCAGTAACGTGTTAAAAGAAGGTAAATCGTTATTGGTGCAAACGGATTTATTTAACGGTAAGTGGAAAGTTGGTTTATTAACGCCGCATTCAGTTGCTCTAGCGACATCTAATAAAATTATTACCAATTTATATTTAACGCTAATTCCGTTAATTGCCATTTTTGTGGCGGTACTTATTTTCTCTGGTAAAGGTATTCTTGAGCGATTAGAAGAAACGACTACGCAAATTCGTACGCTTATTAACGGACAAATTAATCGCCGTTTACCGGTAAATTCCGATAACGAAATCGGTCAATTACGAAAAACCGTTAACGATTACGCGGATTATTTTGGCAGTATTTTAAACAGTATCGCTAACGAAGCTGAAGGCGTGCACAGCGGCTCGAATACACTCAATGAATTGAGTGTCGCTTTGAATACACGCGCTACTGCACAACTTAAAGAAAATAATGTCTTGTCCGAATTTATTGATGACATGGCAACGAGTTCACGTAATGTTGCCAGTGATACCACACAAGCCGCAACCACCGCAGAAGAATCCGCAGAAATTGTTCGCCAGGGCCAACAAGTTGTAGCGTCAAGTAACGAGGCGATCAATCGTTTGGCCGACGCCTTGGGCAATACTGCCAAGGTCATTGAGCGCCTTGCCGCAGATTCTCATCAAGTGGGCGAAGTACTGGCAGTCATTAAAGCCATTTCAGAGCAAACCAATCTATTAGCACTTAACGCTGCCATTGAAGCCGCAAGAGCCGGTGAACAGGGCAGAGGATTTGCCGTTGTCGCTGATGAGGTAAGAACGCTGGCGGGGCGAACTCAAACCTCGGCACAGGAAATTGAAAAAATGATTTCACAGCTGCAAGAAGCGGCGCAATCGGGTGTTGCAGTGATTCAAAGCAGTGGTGATTTATCGGCAAAAGCGCTGGAAAGTGCCGAAGAAACCCGAAAAAACTTCGAAAATATCGTGTCGGCTTTCGATAATATTCGCGCCCGTGCTAACAGTATCGCCGATGCCGTTGAAGAGCAAAGTCAGGTAACCGAAGCTATCAATAAAAAAATGGAATTGATTCGATCAATCTCTAACGAAAATGCTCAAGCCGCCAACGATTTAACCGACATGAGTCGAAATTACACCGAGGTTGCCGATCGGTTACGAAATATCAGTCGCCAAACCTAATCTCTATTCGTACTTGAGCTTAATTTATCAAGCGCCTAAAAAGCTTCAATTAGGCGTTTTTTTATTTATCTAACCACAAAGTATTTATTGCGATTGCCTGCGCTGCCAAAATTCATTGTCTTGCCAGCGCTTTTCTAAACCGTAGTACCACCGCGATTCTTGCAAGTACCGCTGTATTCCCGAATCTGCTCTAACAGCGTATTTTTCTGCCGGAGCTAAGTCTTGATTGTTTAACCAGCCGATAATAGCGGGTACCGCTGCAAGAGCATCACCCAGTGCGTTTGAAATACCAGACGATGTTAAAGGATCAAATGACGCCAGCGCATCGCCTATGGCAATCCAACCGGGACCGGCCGCTTGGGTTAAAAACCCTGCCTGCGCTGCGTAGGTTTGCGTGCTTACATTGTTTACTGTATCGACAGAAAAATACTCTTTTATTAACTCGGTTTTTTGTAACTCTTTAAGTAATCGAGCAGGGTCTTGCCATTGATGCTTACGAATTTGATCGGCATCGGTCATTAACGTAATTAATCCCTCGCCGGTGGGCAGTTGACTGGCATACCACCACCCGTCTGAAAAAGATTCCACGAGGGTTCGCCCTTTTAACGACTGCACGTTTTGGGTTTTAAACGCGATAGCCGTAAGGGTATCCAATTGCTTGCGCTGGGCATTTAATTTACGCGCTATAAGTGACCGTCTGCCACTGGCGTCAACCAGGTATTTACCTTTTAGCGTGTATTGATGATCGTTTTGAGTTAGGTTTAAACACCATAAGTTGCCGTCGTGAATAAACCTATTTAATGTTGTTTCTAACAATAAATGTGCGCCGAGCTTTTGAGCGTGATCAGCTAGGTCTTGATCAAAACAGTCGCGATTTAAATGCCAGGCTTGCCCACGCCCGTGCAATAAAAAATCGGTATGATTTTTTTGCTCGGCCCAATAGGAAATATTGCCGTGGTAGGGTGCATGTCCGCGATTTTTTAAATTAATTTCAAAACCCAAGCGTCTTAATTTTGCGGTCACATCGGGCGCGGCCGATTCGCCTATTTTAAAACGTTGTGGCTTGGGTTTATCGATAATCGCAACACGTTCGACCCCCTGGTTAAGCAACGCCAAGGCTGTGGCGCAACCCGCAGGGCCTGCGCCACAAATAATTACGTCGAACTCAGTCATTGGGTGAAAACGGTCTTGGTAGGGTGCGCGCAACTTCTACAAAACGCTGCTCTTGCTCAATTTCTTTTTCCATAATAAATCCCAATTGCGACCAGTATTGAACCATGTAAATGTCGTCAGAAAAGGCGATAAAATCATTGCGCTTTTGATCAAAGTCGGTGCCTACCCAAGCCACCTGATGTTTGGTATCAAGCGAGGGCGTGGGTACGCTGGTTAAGGCAGTATTTTCAAGACTTCGTGAATTCATTAACTGCGCCTGTGCCGGATCTAAATAAATAAATTCCGGTCTTTGCGCGGGCCACCACCACAGTACGCGCTCGCCAATGGGTTGTGATGAGCATTCATTAAAATCGGCTTGCCAAGGAATAGCCATATAGCGAGTTAAATCGCCGGGCTCCATTGCCGAAGGGTTAAAGTTGAGTTGCAGTGGTCCCTGGGTCGCCGGTGCTGCATTAATTCGAAAAGGATCGTCGGGCCAATAAATTGATCGATTACGAGAAATCCAGCTTAATTCAATACCCGGTGAAAATGCGCCACCTACGCAGTTTTCTAACACGTTACGCGTTAAATCGAGTGGTCCTTGATCGGTCACGGGTTCATTCACAAAATGACCCGCGGCCCATTGTTCTAAAAAGAAAAATTGCGTGTCGGTTAACCGTAAATAAGTTGAGGTCAGTGTGCCTTCAATTAAGCAATTATCACCGGCCAAATACGGCATCATGGTCGCACCGCGCGGCGAAATTAGGGTATTTTCTTCCGCCGGTGGCCTTAATATGTCAAAGATCCAATTACGTAAACCGTAAAAAGTATCGTCTTGGGCAGACGTGGGTACTTGTCCAAGCTTGGCCATATCAAAGGTATGGGGTTTGGGTGGAATTGCAGCAACCCACGTGTAGGTCGTGCCGCGTTCTAACAACGGTAGAATTTCTCTTTGGAAATTTGGCAGATAACCATTTGGCCCTTTTTGCCAGAAGCCTTGGTGGTTAATTTCTGGGAATTCACCGGCTCGCACGGCGCTATCGAAAATGGTATCCCACAGAGTGACCAAGTTGGCGATTTCTGGTGCATAAGACGGTGGTGCAACCGACACCCATGCCGAATCGACCGCAGTGTCGTTATTGTAGCCGTCTTGCCATT
>CALMJT010000203.1 GCA_937864365.1 uncultured Alteromonadales bacterium
CGAGATCGTTTCACGTGACTGGAGTTCAGACGTGTGCTCTTCCGATCTGAGATTTTAGATTCTATTTATAAAGCGCAAACACATAAACGTTAATAGGTTCTTCTGGTTTGAATCAATTGCACTAATTCCAAAAACAAAGCTATTAAATGTATAAAATACAATATTCATTCTAATTTTTGATATCGCTTACTAAGCGTAGATCAATTATTTTATTTTGAACGATTAATCGTAAAAAAATGCTAAGAACTTCAATTTCTGACGATAAATATTAAAAATTAACGAAAAATAATTACTAATGAATCCATTTAAGTTAATCACCGTTGTGCTGTTATTTCTTATTGTTTTAAGCTTGTCCAAAGCTTTGATGTCGCTTTTCATCGATCGTCATTTTCCCGAAAGAAAGCGAGTACTTTTTACTTTGGGAATCCGATTAGTATTAACAATTGCTTTATTAGTGACAGTATTTATTGGTTATTACACGGGGCGTTTAAATAGCCATGCTCCGTGGGAAATTAAACCGGTTAATGAAAGTACCATCAAAAATTAAGCCAGCACGTAAACAAAAATAAATAAACACAGCCAAACCACATCGACAAAATGCCAATACCAACTTGCAGCTTCAAAACCAAAACAATTATTGGCGTCAAAATGATTTTTTAGAGTTGCACGCAAAAACATGACCAACAACATAAACGTGCCTAAAAAGACGTGAGCGCCGTGAAACCCCGTTAACATAAAAAAGGTGGCGCCATAAATACCGGAACTAAGTGTCAAACCCATGTGGTGATAAGCTTCTATATACTCCTCTGCTTGCAATATTAAAAAAACTACGCCCAAGACAACGGTAGCGCCCAGCCATAAATAAAAAGGTTTACGATGCCCAAACTTTAGGGCGGTGTGAGCCATGTGTACGGTAATGCTTGATGTCAAAAGTACAACCGTATTCCAAAAAGGTAACCAACCCCAAATAGATCCGGCGCTGGATAATCCCATGTTTTGATCCGGCCCTTGCATAGCGGCGGCATCGCCATTTACTGCGCTGTCTGGGGTTTGCATTAGCGGCCAAGTGTGTTCAAAGCCGGGCCAGAGAATGGAATTCGTGAAATTATCGTGAGTGCCATCGCCCGCTAGCCAAGGTACGGCGAAATTACGAACATAAAACAAGGTGCCAAAAAAAGCCGCAAAAAACATAACCTCACTGAAAATAAACCAACCCATTCCCCAAACGTAAGAAGATTTCAGTTGATCGTTATTCAGCCCGGCCAGATTTTCTGTGATGACGGCTTGAAACCAGCACCACAATACGAAGGCAAAAACGGTAAAACCGCACATCAGTACCATGGTTCCGGCCGAATGGCCGTTGAGAATTAAGGCCAAGCCAATCACACTGCTGGCAAGACCCATAGATGCAAAGATAGGAAGCTTACTTTGCTCTGGAACGTAATAGATATCGGACGGAGAATTCACGCTAGTGACAGCCATAGGAATCTCACTTAATTAGAGTTGTACGTTAGTTGCGTCCTTTTCTCGGGAGTAATGTCAAACATCGTGTAAGACAAGGTAATGGTTTTAATATGTTTGGGCAGATCGGGATCAACGATAAACTGCAAAGCAAGGTCTGCGGACTCACCCGCAATTAATGGTTGATTGTTAAAACAAAAGCACTCTGTTTTATGAAAATAGCGGGCGGCCTCGGCAGGTGAAATACTTGGAATTGCCTGGCCAACCATATCGTTAAGGGTAGGGTTTTGTGCGAAATAAAAAACCGTTTTTGATTTACCAACAATGGTTTCAACCTGAAAATCTCTCGGTTTAAAAATCCACGGCATAGATTCATTGTTATTGGCGATAAATTGCACATGAATATTTCTGGCATCTTCAATTTGATTAAAACGGTCGTCTTCAACTGTATAGCGACCGGCAGTTTTACCATTTAAGCCGGTAATATCACAAAATACATCGTATAAAGGCGGCAGCACAAAAAACGCAAAAACAAAACTTGCCACTACAGAGGTATTTATTTTTAGTAGTAGTATTTTTGTGCGTGTATCCACCGTGGTCACCTCCAAGTACTATTGAATAACAGGTGGTTTAGTAAAGGTGTGATAGGGCGCTGGTGACGGAAGCTGCCATTCCAACCCGGTGGGTTTTTCCCAAACTTCGGCGCTGGCTTTGGATTTACTGAAGATGGTTCTTACAACGTTAAATAAAAACACCACCTGCGCGGCACCAAACAAGAACGCGCCGCAACTCGATATCATATTAAAATCGGCAAATTGCAATGCGTAATCGGGAATACGACGTGGCATTCCCGCCAAACCAACAAAATGCATTGGAAAGAACGTTAAATTCAAACCAATAAATGCCAACCAGAAATGGGTTTTACCCATCAGCTCGTTGTACATATGCCCGGTCCATTTGGGTAACCAGTAATAAACGCCAGCGGTTATTGAGAAAATAGCGCCGGGCACTAAAACATAATGGAAGTGCGCGACTACAAAATAGGTATCGTGATATTGGAAATCCGCCGGTGCAATGGCGAGCATCAATCCAGAAAATCCACCAATGGTAAACAAAATCACAAAGGCGACGGCAAACAGCATGGGCGTTTCAAAGGTTAATGACCCGCGAAACATGGTCGTCACCCAATTAAAGACTTTTACACCGGTGGGAACGGCAATCAGCATGGTGGCGTACATAAAGAATAATTCGCCAACCAATGGAATACCAACAGTAAACATGTGGTGTGCCCAAACGATAAAGCTCAACAACGCGATAGACGCGGTGGCATACACCATTGATGCATAGCCAAAAAGAGGTTTGCGAGCAAAGGTTGGGATAATGGCACTGATAATACCGAAGGCCGGTAAAATCATAATGTACACTTCTGGGTGGCCAAAAAACCAAAAGACGTGTTGAAACAATACCGGATCGCCGCCACCGGCAGCATCAAAAAAGCTGGTACCAAAATGAATATCCATCAACATCATGGTAACCACAGCCGCTAGCACCGGCATAACAGCAATTAATAAATACGCCGTAATTAACCAAGTCCAAACGAACAGCGGCATTTTCATTAATGTCATGCCTGGCGCGCGCATATTTAAAATGGTCGCGATAATATTAATGGCACCCATAATGGAGCTTGCGCCCATAATATGAATGGCGAAAATAAAGAAGGTTACGCTTGGCGGCGCGTAGGTCGTAGAAAGCGGTGCGTAAAAGGTCCAACCAAAATTGGGGCCGCCACCTTCCATAAATAACGTTGATAACAAAATGGCAAAAGCGAAGGGTAAAATCCAGAACGACCAGTTGTTCATTCTGGGTAGCGCCATGTCGGGTGCACCAATCATGATGGGAATCATCCAATTGGCGAGACCAACAAAGGCTGGCATTACCGCACCAAAGACCATGATTAAGCCATGAAGCGTGGTCATTTGATTAAAAAATTCTGGCTCGACTATTTGTAAACCGGGTTCAAATAATTCGGCGCGAATGACCAGAGCAAAAAAACCACCGATAAAAAACATCGAAAAGCTAAACCACAAATAAAGTGTGCCAATATCCTTGTGATTAGTGGTAAAGAGCCAGCGCCCAATGCCTTTTGCGGGACCGTGAGACATGAACTTTCTCCAATTTTTTGCGTGTTATTTATTATTTTGTTTAAACGCTAAAATTTCTTTTGGCTGAACGGAATCGCCCATGTTGTTACCAAAGGCGTTGCGTTGATAAGTAATAACCGCGGCTAAATCGGCTTCTGAGAGTTGAGCGCCAAAAGCTTGCATTGCCGGGTTTTTTTGACTACCAAAAATAACGATATTGAGATGATCGGATAACGCACCGGTGGCGATTTTACTTCCGGCAATTGATGGAAATGCGCCGGGAACACCTTTGCCATTGGCTTGATGACAAGCGGCGCAATTATTCAAATACACTTGCTCGCCGCGCGTTACCAAATCTTCAAAAGTAAATGTAGTGGAATTCAATTCCTCTAATTTAGCGGCGACGGCTTTCTGCTCACTCAACCATTGATTGA
Source organism: uncultured Alteromonadales bacterium (assembly GCA_937864365.1). Taxonomy (GTDB): domain Bacteria; phylum Pseudomonadota; class Gammaproteobacteria; order Pseudomonadales; family Cellvibrionaceae; genus Sessilibacter. The sequence goes on from CALMJT010000203.1 coordinate 4,037, forward strand.
ATTCATTTTCTGGTTTTACCTCGACAACAATTGGCATAAAACCGTGATTTTTTCCGCATAACTCTGCGCATTGGCCGCGAAATATTCCGGGAGCGTCAACAATAGTCCAAGCTTCGTTAATAAAACCAGGAATAGCGTCTTTTTTTACGGCAAAATCGGGAATCCACCAAGAATGAATGACGTCGTTCGATGTTAATAAGAAGCGAACTTTTTTACCGGTAGGTATTACAAGAGGATTATCGACTTCCAATAAATAATTGGGATTTTTTTCTAAGCGATTATAAATTTCGTTGTTAGGCGTTGATAAGTTAGAGAAAAAACTCAGATCTTCGCCCAAATATTCGTATTTCCACTTCCATTGATAGCCGGTAATTAAAATATCGATATCGGCTTCTTCGGTATCGTAAATTTTTACCAAACTACTGGTAGCCGGAACCGCCATAGCAATTAATATGACAAAAGGAATGAGAGTCCAAAGAACTTCTAAAAATGTACTTTCATGGAAATTCGATGCTTTGGCACCATGTTCTTTACGATGTGCAATCATGGTGTAAAACATCACCCCAAAAACCACCACACCAATTGCAACACACCACCAAAATATATTCATGTGCAATGAATATATTTCTTTACTAACCGACGTCACACCTTCGGTCATATTTAAGGAGGATGAAAACGCATTTTGAGTAAAACAAAGAGTGGAAACGGCTATTCCTAAATAAAAAGCATGAAAAGCCTTTGCCGGATTATTTGGCCCGATGTGCAACATGCCAAGATCTCCATCAACTTTATAATTGATTATTATCGAATGTTTTGGTGATCTACCGCTGAGTCGAATGCAGGCAGGATGTTGCTCTCTTTATGGTTAAAAGAGTCGGCGATTCAATCTTATATATCGTAGATTTTCGCTTTATTGGTCAGCTTTATGAAATATTTTAGTAGGTTTGTTGTTATTTGGCACAAGCCTATCTTACCTACTTTATATTTATAGGGTGTTTAGGTCTTCAATATTCAAAAAATGTGATCGAAAATAACAAGATGCACATTAGTTTTAGCAGCTGACGTTCTGTTATCGCAACACGGAGCCCTTAGACTCAAAGTAAAACGAATTCACAAATAATGGTATTAGAAAATTTACGCTCAGATTAAATAATCAATAAATTCGTTAATCCGAGGTTTCTATAGTTTTAGTTCCGCTTACTTCAAATAATAGATTACTACATAATTGGATGATTACAAATATTTCCATCACAGTAACGAACGATCATAAAATTAAAGAAAAATTATTATTTGCTTTTCTAATATAGACGTTTATTAGAAAAGCATTTTTCTAATTTATCCTGCTAAGCATCCAATAAGTAAAGAGTGCGCCGATTAACGCCGCGTTTTTAACAACACCCTGCGAATTATCAATTTTAAATAAGGTAAGTGATTGAAATTGTGAAGAAATTAATAGTCGCATTATCAATCTCTGTGTTCCGGTTAAATTATAGAAAAATAAATCCGAGATTCCTGTAACGGTTTTACGGTAAAAATAAAGGAGTAAAAGTAATCGTGTTGTAAATATTTACACGTTTTACTCTACGCACGATAACGAAGATAACTCAGTATTATATCAGCGTAATAAGTACTAGACCGAGTGCCATAAGATGGGCTTTTGATCAAAGAGTCAATGAACTTGCGATTAAATCTTGAAAGGGTTAATCACAGAATTCTAGGGCATCTTGCTGTTGATAACTCGCCGACATTATTAAAGAATTTATAGAGAGTTTTATTGATAAAAAAGTAATAGTCGGCAATGCACAGAGTCTCCATATCCTTTTTTGCTATAAGTGATCTTTTTTAAAATGACTATTTATTTTAATCAATCGTCAGCAATATAGATCCATTCTGAGTGTTAAAAACGTCTCTGATCCTTGACGCTGATTGTTTTAATACCATTAAGATATTAAAAATTTAATTTATAGTTCATTCTTTCAATATTAAAAATATTGCTTGATAATAGCTCTCAAAGCCTACCTCATAATGAGTCATCTACCAACTGGGTGAAAATGAGGGGTCTTATTCCTTTGTCTGATAAATTATCTGATGTGGATCAAATAACCGACCGAGATGCAAACTAAGCGATGCTAAATGAGAAAGAATCTGGTATCACTCACCGGCAAGTTATGTCGCTGGCATGGCCGATGATTTTAAGTAACCTAACTATTCCCATGCTGGGTGTGGTTGATACGGCAATCCTTGGTCATTTGGGTGATCCTGTCTATTTAGCCGCGGTAGCCAGCGGTACCACCTTGTTGACATTTTTGCTGTGGAGCTTTGGTTTTTTAAAGATGGGAACAACGGGCATAGTGGCCCGTAGCGTCGGCAGCAAAAATTTAAATTCAGCTTTAGATTGTTTACTACAAAGTTCGGTTTTAGCAATTGGTCTTTCTGTTTTAATTTGGATACTACAGTGGGCTTTTTTACCGACAGCGTTGTTGTTAATTAATCCCAATCCAGACAGTTACCAATGGGCTTCCGAATATACCAGTATTCGGTTATTGGCAGCTCCGTTTACTTTAATGAATTTTGTGATTGTTGGTTGGTTTATTGGATTTCAAAATACCAAAACGCCTTTAGTTTTGATGGTGTTTATCAACCTAATCAATATTTTATTTGATTACATTTTTGTTATTGGTTTCGACCTAAAAAGTACAGGTGCAGCCTGGGCAAGTGTCATTGCTGATGTGCTCGGGTTTTTACTCGGCCTGATTTATATTTACACGGTATTAAAACAGTTAAATATATCAAATAGATTGTTTGTATCGATAAAAGCCTTATCGGTGCAAAAAAAATATTTTGAGTTGATTCAAATAAACTCACAATTGTTTATACGAACAGCGTGTTTACTAGGTGTAATAACATTTTTCACTTCGCAAGGAGCTCGTCTCGGTGAATATTACCTAGCAGCTAACGCAATTCTTATGCAAATTGTAGCCATTATTTCTTACGGTTTGGATGGATTCGCACACGCTGCTCAAGCATTGGTTGGCCGTGCCACTGGTGCTAATAACCTTAAGCTTTTTAAAGAAGCCTGTTTAAAAACAGGTTTTTGGGCGCTGGCAACCGCTTTATTCTTTTCGTTGATGTTATGGCTGCTAAAAATTCCTATTGTACATTTTTTTACGAATATTAATGATGTGTTAATTCTATTAGATGAATATTACCAGTGGCTGTTGTTGTTCGCCGTTTTTTCTTTCTTAGCCTATCATTTGGATGGTATTTTAATTGGCTGGGGGAAAACAGGTGCCATGCGTAACAGCATGCTATTTTGTACGTTTTGTATTTTTATTCCAGCGTGGTGGTTAAGTCGGGAACTGGGCAATCATGGATTGTGGTTAGCACTTTTATTATTCAATGTGTTCAGAGGCATATCTTTATTGGGATTTGTGAACTATAAATTTAGGAACGATCCAAAAAATCTATTAGTAACGCCTTAATTATATAAAAAGACTTTAACTTTGAAAATAAAGAGAACTGGTTATCATAAGAAGTCTATTTCTGAGTGTACCTTTTACATCGTAAAGGGAGATTTATTTTTAGGGCAAGAAGGTGGTCATGTAGTTGCTGTTATGGATCAAGATAAATTAATTCATCTTCGCAAAAAGTTGAGTGAAGCTCGCTCTGAGGTCGGCTCGGATAAAATTTTCGGTCAGTGGGTAATTGAGCACAGTAAGAATTTGCACAAGATGATTCATATTCCGAAGGGGCAACAGCAACAAGCTCTGGTGGAATTTGTTGATCAGTACTTTGAATTTTTACCCAGTTGTATAGAAGCGTTCATCGACATCAGTTCAAGTATTAACGTGTACGAGTATACGGGTATTTTATTAAATATCGCCGTAGACTTTTTAACGCAAGACGATTTTGTAACCGATCCCGACAGTAAATTAGTTTCGGTATTGGCACAAACTTATTTAGCGTATCGCACACTCGAAGAATTAAACGATCGCTGTTGCGGTTACGTTGGGCAGCCCTTAATTCCAGCCGATACGATGATGGCGAATTTAATCATTCATCATTTATTAGGCGAAGACTTTGCCAATGAGCTGGATTTTGCGGTGCACTATGCCCTTGAGAGTAAACACGAATTGGAGCGCGAGGCGGTGTCTCGACTACAGCCGGTACCTGTAGATATTTTGGCCGAAGCCGTTGATAAATGGCCACGTCTTGGTGATGACCTTTCGGTACAAATTAAATATTTGTACTAAATTAAATATCCACACTACGTACTAAAGGAACCTCTGATTAATGCGTTCGCAATTTAATCAGAGGACGGAAATTGACAAAGTCATTTCCGACTTCTTCACAATTTCAATCACCTAACGTTCTTCAGATCGCCGATATATTCAGGTGTCGATAGAAAGTTTAGGTTAATGAATATTTTCTAATACGTTTAAATTCAAAATAGAAAATTTTGAAATTGTTAGCGTTTAACTTTTCAAAAGTTGTTTATTTAAAACATTATAAAAAGCAGCGACGATTTTTTTATCGTGCGCTGCTTTTTATAAAATGTGCAATGTTACTGATAAAACCATTATCGAGGTTTTTTATCACATCTAAATAGTTTTAGTCGTCTTTGTTTTTTGCAATTGGCTTAAACTGTAGGACTTGAGTTTCGGCCTCGATGGTTTCTTTACTGATATTTACACGGGTTTCCAGCTCTCTAACTTGCGGTTGAATATGTAGCTCGTCGTTAAAGCCGCACTCAACACATTCACGAAAATCTCCGCCGTCTTTTTTATACATAACAATGCGATCCATTTGCGCGCATTTTGGGCAAACGGCGCCAGCAATAAATCGTTTTACAGGTTTTTCTTCCACGGTTACATCCAAAAAAATATTGCTTATAGAGCGAGCGTTTAAAACTAGTGACCCACGTTTTGATAGAGGCAACTCTGATTAACCTAGAGTTGCCCGCGACACAAGGATGTGTCGTTAATTTCAAGAACTGCAAATCATTGAAATTGTGAAGAAATTGGAAATCGCATTTTCAATTTCTGTCCTCGGATTACGTCATGGATGAGGTAATCCGAGGTTCCTAGAGTTATTATTTTATGCCACTGTGCCGCAATAATGCATCTGTATTAGGTTCGCGACCTCTAAATTGCACAAATAAAGTATTGGCGTCTTCGCTGCCACCTTTTTGCAGAATTTCCGTTAAAAAGCGTTGGCCGCTTTCAAAGTCGAAAATACCGTTTTCTTCAAACAGGCTAAAGGCATCTGCCGATAATACTTCGGCCCATTTGTAGCTGTAGTAACCAGCGGCGTAGCCACCTGCAAATATGTGGCTAAAACTGTTTTCGAAGCGGTTAAATGCTGGTGGTTTCATCACCGCAACACGATCACGTACAGCGTTTAATACGCTTGCGACATCAACCGGGTTCAGTTCGGGGTAATGCCAGTGTAGTCGTAAATCGAACAGCGCAAACTCGATTTGACGCAGCATTTGCATACCCGATTGGAAGTTTTTCGCGGCGAGCATCTTGTCGAGCAAATCTTTGGGTAAGGGTTCGCCGGTTTCATAGTGTCCCGACAGTAAACCGATAACTTCAGGGTGCCAGCACCAGTTTTCCAAAAATTGGCTGGGTAATTCTACGGCATCCCAGGCAACACCATTAATACCGCTCACTGCGGCCACATCAATTTCGGTCAGCATATGGTGTAAGCCGTGGCCGAATTCATGGAACAGAGTTGTTACCTCGTCGTGGGTGAGCAGAGACGGCAACTTAGCCGTGGGCGGGTTGAAGTTACAGGTTAGATAAGCAACCGGCAGTTGCACGCCATCGCCAGTGTTGCGTCGCACTCGGCATTCGTCCATCCAAGCGCCGCCACGTTTATTTTCACGGGCATAGATGTCTAGGTAAAAACCAGCGATGTTTTGCGGTTTTCCATCAATGTTGCGATAAACACGGTAAAACCGGGCATCTGGATGCCAAGTTGCAACAGTATTATCTTCTTGAATTTCTAAGCCAAACAGCTTTTGACTGACGGTAAACAGTCCCTTAATAACGTTCTCTGCTGGAAAATACGGACGCAAGGCTTCTTGGGATATTTCGTGTTGTTCGTGCTTGAGTTTTTCACTGTAGTAGGGCGCATCCCAAGGCTTCAGCTCGCTCACACCGGACTTGCTCGCATAGTCGCGCAGCTCTTGCAGTTCTTGTTCGGCCATGGCTTTGCTGCGATCGGCCAAGTCTAATAAAAACGCTTCAACCTGTTCGGGCGTTTGCGCCATTTTGCGCGCTAAAGAAAGCTCCGCGTAGTTGCTAAAACCTAGAAGTTCAGCGCGTTCTTGGCGGAGCTTTAAGGTCTCTAAAATAAGGTTGGTGTTATCAAATTCGGCGGCGCTGGTGCCATCGGCCTTTTTGCCCAGCTCCGAGGCGCGGGTGCAGTAGGCCGTATAAATCTCTTCACGCAACGCGCGATCGTCTGCGTAGGTCATTACCGCTAGGTAAGAAGGAATATCGAGTGTAACCACATAGCCTGCTAACGATTTGCTGCTGGCGGCCTGTTTGGCGAGTTCAAGTGCTGATTCTGGTAATCCGGCGAGCTGCTCTGGCGAGGTTAAATGTTTAAACCAGGCTTGAGTGGCATCTAAGACATTGTTAGAAAACTGTGTGGATAACTCCGAAAGACGTTTGCTGTTGTTGGCAAACGCCTCTTGTTGCTGCTTGGGTAAACCAATTCCAGACAGAGTAAAATCACGCAAGCTGTTCTCAACGGCTTTTTGATGAGCTTTAGAGAGAGCATTAAAAGCATCACTTGTGGATAACTTTTTATAGGCGTTGTACAAGCCTTGATGTTGGCCCAGCTCGGTACCATATTCGGTGAGCTTCATTAATGCTTGATTGTAAACCTCACGCAGCTCTGCGCTGTTTTTCACACCATTTAAGTGACTGATGGGTGACCAAGCCTTACTCAAGTCATCTTCAAAGGATTCAATTTTTGCGAACAAACCTTCCCAGGTGGGTGTGTCGTTAGCGGCCAACAAATCTTCTAAACATGCCTTGTTACGGGTGATGAGCGTATCGATTGCCTCGACTACGTGTTCGGCTTTGATATCCGCAAACGGTGGCAAAACGGCATTACTGAGTAAAGGGTTGTCAGTATTGGCTGGGTTATTCATTGTGAATCCTCAAGATTGACATTGCGAATAAGACTATACGGTAATCGACGTAATCTAAAGTGCGAAGTATGCTAGCGTTCAAAGTCTATGATCGAATGTAACTAAGTTGGGGGTGACCTATGCCAAGATCAATCCGTACTCTGGCAGGAAAAACGCCAAAATTGGGTGAACGCGTTTTTGTTGATGATTCCGCCGTGGTTATTGGCGATGTAGAGCTGGGCGACGACAGCTCAGTTTGGCCATGCGCCGTTATTCGCGGTGATATGCACAGAATTCGCATTGGCGCGCGCACCAGCGTGCAAGACAACAGCACCTTACACATCACCCACGCCGGGCCTTTTAACGAAGACGGCTGGCCACTGATTATTGGTGATGACGTAACCATTGGTCATGGTGCAACCCTGCACGGTTGTACCATTCACAACGAAGTCTTAATTGGTATTGGTTGCACAGTATTAGACGGTGCCGTGGTTGAAAGCCAAGTGATTATTGGCGCCGGTTCTTTAGTACCACCGGGAAAACGGTTAGAAAGCGGTTACATGTACATGGGCTCGCCGGCCAAACAAGTGAGACCTCTAAAAGATAAAGAAAAAGCTTTCTTTAAATATACCGCCGGAAACTACGCAAAATTAAAAGATGAGTATTTGGCGGAATCTAACGACTAGTACTCATCGAGAATAGAATTCGCGCAAAATTAGACACTATAAATTACCAATACGATTTATATAAACCTCTGATTAACTGATCCATGATTTAATCAGAGGTTTATATAGTTACTAATTCGACAGAAAAATTATTCAATCAACTATTTAACGCAGTACGTAAATAGGTAATCACCGGTTTAGTTTCTGGTCGTACACCGCGCCACAAATAAAACGATTCCGCCGCTTGGCAAACTAACATTCCTAAACCGTCGGCAATTGCAGTGCAATTTTTAGAGGCTGCCCACTTCATAAAGACCGTAGGTTCTTTGCCGTACATTAAATCGTAAGCGTGAGTAGTGTTATCGGCGACCTTTTCAGGTAATGGCGGTAAATCTCCAGAAATACTTGCGGATGTGCCATTAATAATAATATCAAACGGTGAGTCTTCGATTTCAGAAAAACCGCAACCCGTAATAGAACCAAATTTAGAAAAATGCTCTGCTAATTCAACCGCTTTGCTGGCGGTACGATTTGCGACGCAAACACTATTAGGATGCTGTTCCAATATGGGCTGCAAAATACCGCGAACCGCACCACCTGCGCCAAGAATCAAAACCTTTTTACCAGAAAAAGACCAGCCCAAATTTTCGGTAATATCGTAAACTAAGCCAAAACCGTCGGTATTATCGCCAATCACCTTATTGTCTTTAAATAACAGCGTATTAACGGCACCAGCATTTTGTGCTCGTGAAGTTAATTCATCGGCAAAGTCAAAGGCTTCCAATTTAAACGGTACCGTAATGTTTAAACCACAACCACCTTGACTGGCAAACTCGGTAACCGTTTTTTCAAACTCATCCAGCTCAACCAACTGCTTTGTGTAACTCATAGTCTGCTGAGTTTGCTCGGAGAATAAGCGATGAATATCCGGAGATTTGGAATGAGCAATGGGATTGCCGAAAACCGCGTAATTGTCTGTCATTGGAAAGCCTTTTCTTCATGAGCGTAGATAGCAATTTCAAGTCGTAATTCTAACCGAATATCAACGCTTAGCTTAAGTTTAAACGACACGATAAATCTAATCAGCGTGTCCACTAAATAGATAACGTTAACGGCATTCGGATCAGACACAATTGCATGATTATTATCCACAGTCTGTGTTCAAATCATCCAAAAGTTTACTACCTGTATTGCTAATATCCAACGTCACTTAAAACAACACTTAGGGAAGAATTTGGATGAAGAATCTAAAGCTATCGAGTTTTAGTATTTTATGTGCTGCGGCGATGTTAACGGCCTGCGGTGGGGGCGGTGGTTCTGGCTCAGGCGGTGAAAACTCGGCGCCTGTATTTTCAGCTCCAACACCCGTAACAGCGCTAGAAGACCAAGCGTTTAGCCTAGCCTTGTCGGCAACAGATGCCGATGGAGACACACTTACTTATTCGGCAACAGGATTACCGGAGTGGTTATCAATAAACGCTTCTACCGGTTTACTAAGCGGAACACCGGAGCGACAAGATGTTGGTATAACTCAAGGTATTACCTTAACAGTAAGCGATGGTCGGGCGAGCGCAAATACCAGCTTAGATCTTGAGGTAATCCAAACCGAAACCCTGACGGTGTTTGGTTCTGTGTCTAATGTGGATTTACCTAATGCAGAAATCTCAGTTAGTTTTGTTGTTCCGCAATTTGCAGCCCCGCAAAATAATAAGTCGCAACTTACAACGAAACGCGGCTTTTCTCAAAAAAATAAATTAACCACTCAAAATTCAACATCCGAAAAAATAGTAGATACCACAATTACTACATCAAGCGACGAGAATGGTAACTTCCAATTTGATGTCTTACTAATCTCCGGTGAATTTACCGGTGAAGAACTTGTAGAAATAACCGCTCGTGGTGTAGGCGATCAAGATAATATCGAACTGTTAAGCCAAGTTGGCGATATCGACTTCTTATTAGAAAGTGCTGGCGATGATTTTCAATTAACTGTAGATGAATTATCAAGAATTAATATCTCGCCACTTTCTACTGCTTTGGCGTTGAGGGCGAGAGATAGAAATAATAACGTATTGTCGCGGACTTGGGATGAAATTCAGCAATTAGAAAATAGCTTAAATGCACAACAGATTTTGCAACTGGCAGATTCTATTTCTTTATTTATTTCCAATAACGCGAACTTCGTGAATGGCGACACACTCTTAGATGCGTTTATATCTAATCAAGAAAATTCGGAGGTTAACACCAATGCAATTTATGCGTTCAACGAATTTATAGGTGACAACGGCCAGTTATTACCCGAGTTAGCGGATCAACTACAAACTATCACAGAATCTGGAAATAATTATATTCCTTTTAGTGAACAAAATATTGTTCCACTATTAAATAGACCTCTTTTATTTGCAAATGAATTTGTACTCGGAACCTACCAAGATATATTTACACCAGCTCTTGAGTTTTCTTCTAATGGTACTGGGAATTTCTACGATAACTTCAGACGTAGTCTTTACAACAGATCAATTACATGGGAAAAAAGAGAAGATGGAGTATTAATAATAAATGGAGTTGATACTTTCGTAGATGATACATTAGATACACCAATGACTTATCGGAATAACTTAGATCTTGATGAAGAGGTTGAAAATTTTCTCGCAGAAAATGGGTTAATTGGAACAATAATAAATCCAGAAACTACACGTGAAGTTATTGAATTACGTTTAGTATCGGTATCCGAAAGCTCGATAATTATTGATGTCAATCATAGAATCACTTTTAATCTAGATGACGTTTTAACAGGGTTGGGATATACCGGTACTTTACCAGAATATACAGTAACAGCTGCTTTATTTGGCTCTAGAACCGTACTAAATTCCAGGTTTGAATTTACCTCTGAAACTTTTTCTGGCGAAAATTGGGTTGTACCCGCCCAACAGAATTTTGGCGAGCCATTAGGCGGGATTAGTGGTATTCGGCATCTTAGCCAAGACCTATATACCTTTAACACTAACGGTTCAACAAGCATAGGTTTGCTCAGTGATGAGTCAGCACAATGGGAGGTTGTCGACGGTGCTCTACAGTTTACTACTGCATCTAACACATTGACGCTTACACCTTTAATAGAAACACAAGATGGGATTTACGTAATATCCGAACGCCTGACAAGCGACGGTGTACGAAACGTATCTGCCGGATTTATAACAAGACAAATAGAAGGTAATCTCGATCAATTCACGCAAGATTTTGTATTGCCAGAACTGAGTGCAGAGCAGGGATTATTTTGGGCTACCAATGTTGAGTTTTTCTCATCTCCCGCTGATTTCGAGGACGATGGTAGCAGAGTTTTTACCGGTTTAACTGGCTTTGGATTTAGAGCTGGTAACGAGAATTTGGTTGATCGAATTTCCGCAGTACCTTCAACTCAAAGTGAAATTGATGATTGTATAGCTTTTGTAGGCCGATCTTGCTTCGAAGTGCTAGATACGAATTCATTTACGTTTGAAGGCCGAAGAGTTACGATCACCGAGGTCAATGAATTAGGTAATGGGCGCTTTCGAAGCAGAGTCTGGGATGTTCTCAATTACGATCCAGATTTAGGGCGAGCTGTTGTCCTAGAAAGAGTCTTTTTTGATGTGCCGGGTATTGACGGTAATGTGCTTATCGATCCTCGAGTTACGGTATTAGAGCTGATCGATTTATCAGAAGAATATATCGAGGAATACTTGGCAGAACCTACCATATTTAATTAAAGGTTAACTTAAAATATCAGGTGTAAATCACCTGATATTTTAATACTCACTAACTATCTAGTGCGATTCAAATTAAGATAATCTAGAGAAAAAACGATAAAAAATATCGGAAATGAGTGAAAAATTAACTTTCAGAAAATACATGAATTATCATGATTTATTAATATTATATTTTTCGTGTGAAGAAGTTCCGTAATCAAAATACTATTCCTTATCTTCAACGATACCTACCCGGTTTTTGGTTCCTAAGATTTATTCATTCCAACAGATTAGACACGACAAGCTGTTCAGATATATTTTAAATACTATTAATTCAATACTTTCAATTCAATGCATTAATTTCAGAGTAGCGGTTGGGATCTTAACTAGAAAATTCTTTCTAAATCACGCAAAAGTTTACGAGCTGTATTGCTACTATCCAGCGTTATTTAAAACAACACCTAGGGAAGAGTTTGGATGAAAAATCTAAAGCTATCGAGTTATAGCATTTTGTTTGCGGCGGCTATGCTTACCGCTTGTGGAGGATCAAACAGTAGCAGCGAAAGAGCTGTCGTTGGCGTTGAAACAGAAAACCTCACTATTCTTGGCTCGACAACTGGCGGATTGCTGCCTGGATCGCAAGTTACATTAACCTTTACAGCGCCGGATTTATCGGAAACTTCATCGTCAAATAAATTACAGCGTAAACTCGGATTTACTAAAGCCAATCAGCTCACCACGCTGAGTGCAAACTCCGAGAAAATAGATGGTGAGATGTTAACAGCCATTGTCGACGAAGACGGTAACTTCGAAATAAACGCGCAATTCATTGCCGGCGATTTTTCCGGTGACGAACTTGTTACCGTTTCTATTCGAGGCGTAGGGGAGCAATCGCAGATTGAACTGATCAGCCAAGTCGGAGATATCGATTTTCTATTAGCAAGTTCTGGTGGCGGCGAAATTGTTACTACTGAGGAATTATCTAGGCTTAACGTATCGCCGTTATCAACAGCGCTTGCAATTGCAGCTCGTGATGTTAACAACAATGTAATTTCTAACAATTGGGACGAAATTCAGGCTCTAGAAATAGAAGCAGGTACGTTTAGCACGATTAGATTATTGACCGCCATAAGATTTATTATTGAATCTGATCTTACACTGGAAGGCGATTTAACACTCGTAGAGAGTTATTTTTCCAATGCAAATAGCTCTGAAGAAATCAGCCGTCGAATATTTGATTTCAATGGTTTGTTAAATGCACAGGGAAGTTTCAGTGAAGAACTACAAAACCAACTAAATACTATTCTCGGCTCTGTTCTATTTTCGGGATCTTTTACATTGCCAACAATTACAGGATTAACAAATCAGCCGCTGATATTGTCTAGACCGTTCGTGCGTGGGACACATCCAGATATGTCTACAAATATTTTGGAGCTCAATGACAATGGTACCGCTAATTTCTTCGAAAGAAATCTAGCTCAATTTGAATCAACGAGGTTGACTTGGCAGCAAACAGAAGCTGGTGTTATTTCAACATCGGTTACTGCGGGTGATTCAATGGAGTCATTTGTATTTGTGCAGACTGAGCAACTGGAATTATTTGGTGTTCCCGGAGATATTGCCAATTTTATACGAGAAAACACCGGAGGAGGTTTTGTTGAAATATTAATGATCACCGAAGAAATTAATTTGATTCCGATTTCAGTCAACGAAATATCCACGAATTTATTTCTTGATCATAGCGTACGCATAAATTTAGATAATGTTCTTGAGGGGTTGAATTTTGAAGGTGAAGTTCCAGAGATTTTTGGCAATGGATTTTTAAACGGAGAGTTTGTTACCGTTAACAATCCGCAAGTAGTTTTTAACCGTGCCGACTTTGTATCTGAACAGTGGGCTTTAACTGCCGAGTTTGACGTGAGAGGTGTATTTGATAGCCCAACGTCGGATCGCCCTAGCCAAGAATTACTCAGTTTTAACGATGATGGTACAACTGGATTAGGGTTAATTAACAGTCGCAGTGGTAACTGGAATGTTGCAGACGGAGTATTAAACCTAGAAATAGGTGATAACAATCTGCGATATTATCCATTATTAGAAACGCAGGATGATGTCTTTGCGATTCTTGAGCGTATAGACCCCCAAGGTGATCGCACAGTTATCGCCACCAACATGGCGAAATTAATCTCGGAACAAACGTCTAGTTTTGCAACGGAATTTATTCGCGCAGAACCTACCGTTGAATCTGCGGAAGTCTGGCTTTCTGATGCGCACTTATTTTTTGAAACGCGTGATTATGATGAAAACGGAAACGTTGATTTCGGTTTAGTAACCGGGTTTTCATTTTCACAAAGTGTCGGTTCGTTAGATGTAATTAATGAGATCGAAGCCAACCAAATTGGCGCTTTTGGTTCTAATTGTATTGAATCAAGCACCATCGAGTGTTTTCAAGTTAGAGATACGCTTGTGGTTGGATTAGAAGGTGAGCGTATTACGTTGTCGGACCTGCCGATTTTGAACAATCCAACATTAGCTAATAGAACCCGTGAATTGCAGATTCTTAGCTATGATGAAGATCGACAACGTGCGGTTGTTTTAGATCACAGTTTTACGCAAACAAATTCCGCCGAGCTAATTATCGAAGAATTACCAAGAATTAATGTGTTACAACTGATTAATTTAGCTCGGGATTATCCACAGGAATACTTAGCGGAACCCACGTTGTTTAATCAATAAATTTCTCTAAAAATCAGGTGTGAATCGCCTGATTTTTCTAGTATCAAATTTTTGTATATTTTTCTAAAAATTTCTGATTAATCTATAGGAACCTCTGATTAACTCATCCATGATTTAATCAGAGGACAGAAA
>CALMJT010000204.1 GCA_937864365.1 uncultured Alteromonadales bacterium
AAGAAGTTCCTAGCAATATTTTAGATTACGCCACCCGCGACAGACGTTGGATTCAAGGTAATTTACAGCATCTCGCTTTATTGGGAATGCATCGCTCAACTTTAATGAGCAAGTGTCATTTTCTGTTTGGCGCGCTCGCCTATATCAGTTCATTAATATGGTTGGTAATGCTTGCCCTAAGTAGTGTTGATGCCATTGTTCGATCGGTTACCGAAACTCAATTTTTTACCGCCAGTTATCAATTATTTCCCAACTGGCCAGTCGCAAAAACCGAGTTGATTTTCTCATTGTTGTTTTTAACCACGTGCATGTTGCTGTTGCCTAAATTTATGGCCCTAATTATTACCAGCATGGATAATCACAAAAGCTTTGGCGGTCACCTTAAATTATTTTTAAGTGCAGGTTTAGAAATTGTTTTTGCTATTCTAATCGCGCCAATAATGATGGTCTTTCATGCTAGTTTTGTGGTTGCAACCTTTTGTGGATTTAAAATCAGCTGGGATGCGCAATCACGCGAAGGTCGAGTTGTGGCTTGGCGAGAAGCATTTCGCAGAACAGGTTTGGGTTTAACCGTTGCGCTTATTTGGGGTAGCGTTACTGCCTACTACACACCGGTATTTTTCTGGTGGTTGTTACCAGTATTACTCGGCTTAGTTTTAGCACCCGCCATTATTCGTTATTCTAGTAGTAATGAACTAGGCTTATTTTTACAAAAACATCGAATTTTTGCAGTGCCTTCGGAAGTGGTAAATCCACAAGCGCTGGTAGAAATGCGTAAAAACCTGGCAGAACTCCACGAAAAAATGGAGCTAAACCAAAATGCCAATCAAGTGTACTTAATTCCACGTCTACCACCAGAAACACCGGTAGAAATGAAATCCCAAAATTTTGGGAAAGAACCCACACTCGTACCGGCAATTAATATTACCTAATAAAACTCCGTACCACCCGAGTGACAAACAACACAAGGATGTGTTGCTACTGGATAATATTAGGTGTTATTGATAGGTATTTTTACTGGGTATTGTTACTAGTTATTGTTGCTGGGTATTGCAACTATCAAACCGAATCAGCAGTTAGCCTTATAAAAGATTGCGCAACGTGTTTTAATTATTACCATCAAATTCCATTCACCAAAATAACCAAAACTCCCTAATAATTTCTCCATTAAAAAAATTACTTAGTGTGCCTATTAAAAATTCATCACACTTAAGGTCTTTTAAATTTCTTTTTAGCTTGGTCGATTTTTTTGCGAGTTATGCATTCTTCGCTGTGGTCGTTGATTAAGCCCATGGCTTGAAAAAACGAGTATACGGTTGTTGGGCCTACAAATTTCCAGCCACGTTTTTTTAATATTTTCGATAGTTCTTTTGATCCATCCGATACCGATTGAGTTTGTGGGGCGGGTAGGGTGTTTGGATCGGGTTCAAATTGCCAGAAGAATTTTGCCAGTGAGCCTTCGGTTTTTACCATTTCTTGTGCGCATTTGGCGTTGTTAATTACCGCTTCTATTTTGCCTTTGTGGCGAACTATACCTTCGTTTTGCAGTAATTTTTCGATGTCTTTTTCAGTAAATTTAGCGACTTTGTTAAAGTCGAATTGTTTAAAAGCTTCGCGAAAGTTTTCGCGCTTTACCAAAATGGTTCGCCAGCTCAAACCCGACTGAAATCCTTCAAGGCAGATTTTTTCGAATAACCGTTGATCATCGTCAACGGGAAAACCCCATTCGTTATCGTGATAATCAATAAAAATGTCTGGTGCAGAGCCACACCATGCGCAACGTGGTTTTTTATCAGGGCCAATGAATGCTTCAGACATTTTTCACCTTTTTTAGAGTTGTTGTGAATGTATTTGCTCAGGCTTTTAGGGTAACTCATGGATGATTTTACGAAAGATCGAAAAGGTAAAATATGTTTTAGACCTTTTTCGAACTTTGGGTGGTATCGCCAGATTACCCGTAAGAGGTTTTTGTATTTAAGAATGTTTTTTGTACTAAGTTTGGTGGTTAAAATCCATAATTATTAAAAATCAGTTTATATTTAACTCACTTAGGGCGCAATTTGAGCATATATTTGAGCATATTAAGTGTGTTTAGTATCGTTTCACGGTGATGCTGTATATATATACAGTATATGGGTTTTTCGATACTTGAACTGTGTCTTACTGCGCAAAACGCTGTTTTTGTTGCTGATATTGGCTATTTATTCTGCTTTTGGCCGGGTCATATGCTTGGTCTGGCGGGTGAATTTAGTGCAGCGTATGGTTAGGTTACTGATGCTAATAAGTTTTAAAGCTAATGATGAATATCACCATAAACTCTGGGTGAAACCAGGCTTCAGCATAGGTTTTACGCGCTCATCCCGACATGCTAGGCCAAAAAAACCGAAGTGAGGTATAATCGGGAGTCATGTTCATTTCGTCACACTGGATGACGCTCGGAGGTAACAATCTTGAACTCTAAGCCTGAGAACAATGCTGCGAACCAAGAATCGCGCGCCTTTGTGCAGGATTTTTTGGCTCAATCTAAGCCAGAGTCTCTCGATCAAGCGCAAATTGATCAATACACTGCAAAGATCAAGCAACTTTTGGCCGATAAAAACGCGGTTTTGGTGGCACACTACTACACCGATCCTCTCATTCAGGCGTTGGCTGAGCAAACCGGTGGTTGTGTATCTGATTCGTTAGAAATGGCGCGCTTTGGTAAAGAGCATCCGGCAGAAACCTTGATTGTTGCCGGTGTTAAATTTATGGGTGAAACCGCTAAGATTTTAACGCCGCACAAAAAAGTTCTTATGCCAACGCTTGAAGCGACCTGTTCTTTGGACATTGGTTGCCCGGTGGATGAGTTCTCGGCGTTTTGTGATCAGCACCCAGATCGCACCGTTGTGGTTTACGCAAACACATCGGCGGCGGTTAAAGCCCGTGCCGATTGGGTTGTGACTTCAAGCATTGCCGTAGATGTTATCGATTATCTAGACTCTTGCGGTGAGAAAATCATTTGGGCACCCGATAAGCACCTTGGTGATTACGTGACACGTAAAACCGGCGCAGATGTATTGCTGTGGGACGGCGCTTGTATTGTTCACGAAGAGTTTAAAGCCAAGGGTGTTGAAGACCTTAAAAAGCTTTACCCAGATGCGGCTGTACTTGTGCATCCTGAATCGCCAGCGGCGGTGATTGATTTGGCCGATGTTGCCGGTTCTACCTCGCAGCTTATTAAGGCCGCGCAAACCATGGACAAGCAGCAGTTTATTGTGGCCACCGATCAAGGCATTTTCTATAAAATGCAGCAGTTGTGCCCAGATAAGGAGTTTATCATTGCGCCTACCGCTGGTAGCGGTGCGACCTGCCGTAGCTGCGCTAATTGCCCGTGGATGGCGATGAACTCGTTAGAAAGCATTGTGCAGGTTCTAGAAACCGGCAATAACGAGATTTTTGTTGATCCCGAATTAGGTGAGCGTGCCATGAAACCGCTAACGCGTATGTTGAATTTTTCGGTAGAGAAATCTCAAAAATCGGTAATGGCCTAAACCAAAAGGCACATTCAACGTCAAAAAGCCGGGCACTTGCTCGGCTTTTTTTATTGGCGGTTTTACTAGGAGAAAAGATGCAGTATTCCACGTTCAAGAAATTTTCATTCAGATTTTTCCCGGCACTGGTATTTTTATCGATGGGTTTGGGGCTACAAGCCTGCGCAGCGGTTTCTGAAGAATCTGCACAAGTATCCCCAGCGAAGGCACCAAGCACAGCACCGTTGGTATTAGCACAAAACAACGCAGAACTTGATTGCCAAAACGCGATAACCACGGTGGATTTAAATCGTTGTGCGCAAATTGAGTTGTCAGCGGCTGAGCAGCAAATGGAATTTTATTTAGAGAAAGCGCTGATACTTCAGAAGCGAGATCCGGTCGTTGTTGAGGGTATAAAGATCGCTCAGCAACAGTGGCAGGTCTATCAGCAGGCCCATTGTGAATCGGTCTACAACCAGTGGCGTGAAGGTACTATTCGCGGCGTGATGGCGGTAAATTGCAAAAAAGAACTCACCCAGCAACGCACCTTTGAGATTTGGAAAAGTTTTTTGACCACGCTGGATTCAAGCCTAGTTCCAAGGCCGGAATTCTAAGAATGTAATGAGTATTTATAGGGCCAACTGACAGAATTTTTAATTTATCAGAAGTTCTAATTCATCAACGATATGTTCGATGACTTTCAAGGATCATCAGTAAACAAGGCTCATTAGCAAAAAGGGGAGTTCCAGTTTGGAATTCCCCTTTTTTATTGCCCAGAACCGACGGGAAAGAACTCAGGTCTCGATGGTTTGGCTAAAGGTAGAGGTAGGCTCTGGAACTTCATCGCTGATGATAAAGTCATCGCCAGAAAGAGCACTGCGCAGTTTCGAGACAACTTCTGCGAGCTTGTCTTCTTCATAAGGTTTGGCTGAAACCGCACCCCAAATTGGCGAAGGCCAAGCGGCGTCTTTTTTATAGCGAGCAATGTGGTGCAAGTGCAGTTGCGGCACCATGTTGCCAAGTGCGGCCACGTTCATTTTATCTGGCGCAAATAAGGCAACCATAGCTTCTGAAAGTGTGCACGACTCGTTAACAAGCTGAGCGCGATCTTTTTCATCGAGTTGGTAAATCTCGCGAACGTTGGATTTTTGTGGAACCAAAATGCACCAAGGGTAGTTTGCATCTTTGTTCAGTAACACCAAGCTTAAGGAAAAGTGGCCAATGAGTACGGTATCACTTTCTAAAATGGGGTCGAGTTTAAACATAGCGAATCCTTATTATTGTCTGCCCAACTGTATCAGTATGGGCCTAAATCAACAAAGTCGACGGACCATCTTTGTGTTTTTGGTCCCAGAGCTTTGCTTGTTTTGTGTTCATGCCCTTGCGGCTTTTACTGTTTCTAACTTACCAGACGATGGGATTGGTGTCCCCAGTAACTGCCGGTAATTACTGAGAAGTTTTTATTTCCAAAATAACCTCTAGGCAGTTTCGCACATGACCAATAGAATACGCGGTTTTTATATAAATCACTCGCCGAATTATCAGCCAATATTAGGGTTGTTAGTTGCTAGCGGCAGTTATTAACAGACTCTTTTATAAAGGTTTTTCTCCAGACATGCGTGCCAGCCGATTTCTAATTGCTACCCAAAAAGAAACTCCAGCCGATGCCGTTGTAGTTAGCCACCAGCTGATGCTACGTGCCGGACTTATCCGCAAAATGGCCGCGGGCCTATACAACTGGTTGCCATTGGGCCTAAAAGTATTGCGTAAAGTCGAACACATTGTTCGTGAAGAAATGAACCGCGCGGGCTCTCAAGAGCTGTTAATGCCTATGGTGCAGCCTGCGGAATTGTGGCAAGAAACCGGTCGCTGGCAAGAATACGGCGGCGAGTTGTTGCGCTTTAAAGATCGTCACACCAATGAGTTCTGTCTTGGCCCAACTCACGAAGAAGTTATTACCGATCTCGCGCGCGTTGAAATCAAAAGCTACAAAAATTTGCCCGCAAACTTCTACCAGATTCAAACCAAGTTCCGCGACGAAACCCGTCCACGTTTTGGCGTAATGCGCTCGCGTGAATTCATTATGAAAGACGCCTATTCGTTCCATATTAATGAAGAAAGCTTGCAGCAAACCTACGACGATATGCACACCGCGTATTGCCGTATTTTTGATCGCCTTGGCTTAGATTACCGTCCAGTTGCAGCCGATAACGGCTCTATTGGTGGTTCGGGTTCCCATGAATTCCACGTACTAGCCGACAGCGGTGAAGACGATATCGCCTTCAGTACCGGTGGCCAATACACCGCAAACGTAGAGCTGGCCGAAGCGGTGTCACCGGGTGAGCGTGGTGTTGCCACCGAAACCTTTACCGAAGTGGCTACGCCGGGCGCTAAAACCGTTGAAGACGTAGCGCAATTGTTGGGTGTAGACAACAGCAAGGTGTTAAAAACCTTGATTGTCAGAGGCAAAAACCTCGAAACTGACGAAGACATTCTGGTTGCCTTGGTTCTACGTGGCGATCACGAATTGAACGAAATTAAAGCCGAGAAGCTTGATATTATCGCCGAGCCCTTGCAGTTTGCCTCTGAGGAAGAAGTAAAAGCCGCAGTTGGTGCAAGCCCAGGTTCTATTGGCCCTAAAGGTTTGACCATGCCGGTGATTGTTGACCGCGCCGCTGCGGCCAGCGCCGATTTCTTGTGTGGCGCTAATAAAGATGGCTTCCACTTTAGTGGCGCCAACTGGGAGCGTGACATCGAAATTGGTCGCGTTGAAGACATTCGCAACGTGGTTGCCGGTGATCCAAGTCCTGCCGGTGATGGCGTTTTAGAAATCAAACGCGGTATTGAAGTGGGTCATATCTTCCAATTGGGCGATAAATACTCAAAATCCATGAACGCAACCGTGCTGGATGAAAACGGCAAGCAAACCACCATGTTGATGGGTTGCTACGGCATTGGTGTGACTCGTATTGTCGCCGCTGCCATTGAGCAAAACCACGACGACAACGGCATTATTTGGCCGAACGGTTTAGCACCATTTGACGTTGCCATTGTGCCAATCAATATGCACAAATCCGAAGCCGTAACCAACCAATGTGAAACCTTGTACGAGCAATTGGTAGGCAGTGGTTTTGATCCATTATTTATGGATGAAGCCAAGGCGCGTTTGGGGGTTATGTTGGCCGACGCTGAGTTAATGGGTATTCCAAACGTAATCATCGTGGGTGATCGCGGTCTAGAATCAGGTGTGGTTGAGTACAAAAACCGCCGTACCGGCGAAAAGCAAGAGATCCCTGCCAACGGTGTGGTAGAGTTTTTAAAGTCACTGGGTTAAGCGATTCGATAGCCGAAGCTAATCTTTGAAAGGCTTCGGCTTATTGGTGGCTTAAATCCGCTAAACTTCGACGTATTCGCAAACATTGAACTGGGTTTATCACCCCACAACTTCTTTCGATTATGCTCGATACCATTCGTTGGAAATCTTATCTTTTAAGCATTGGCTTTGCCGTACTGGCAACGCCAGGCTTGGCTGAGCAGCGCGTCTCCGATGTGGATGCCGAGGTGCGCAGCTTGCTCACCCAAACCATCGCTCAAGCCGACAGCTTTTTGGATAAATACGACGCCGAAGTGTGGCTGGTGGATATGTCTGGCCGCCTTGAGCGATTCGTAACCAATCCCAAAGAGCGACTGCAAATTCTCAGACAGGTACACCGACTGGCCAGCGCTCATGAAATTCAACCGTCGCTGGTGTTAGCGGTGATGGAAGTCGAGAGCCACTTTGACCGCTTTGCGGTTTCGCGCGTGGGCGCGCAAGGTGTTATGCAGGTAATGCCGTTTTGGAAAAACGAAATTGGCCGCCCCGAAGATAATCTTACCGACATAGAAACCAACATCACCTACGGTGTGACCATACTGAAACACTATTTAGACCGTGAAAACGGCCGCTGGCCCGAAGCGCTGGCCCGTTACAACGGTAGCTACGGTAGTTATCGTTACTCCATCAAAGTGATGGATGCCTGGCAAAGTCGCTGGAAATAACGCCCTCAAATTGACACGCACAGACAAGACACCCAGCGCCTCGCAAGGGTGTCGGAACCCAAAACATGACCGCAGAATTCGTCCATTTACGTTTACACACCGAATTTTCCCTCGTTGACAGTATCGTTCGTATCAAAAACCTAATGCCCAAGGTGGCAAAGTTGGGTATGCCCGCGGTGGCGGTTACCGATGTTTGCAACTTCTATGGTTTGATTAAGTTTTATTCCGCAGCAAGGGCAGAGGGTTTAAAGCCCGTTGGTGGTGCCGATTTTTGGGTTCATCAGGGCGATGGTAAACCTACCTTAATCACGCTTTTGGCCATGTCGCGCAAAGGCTACAAAAACATCATTGAATTGATTTCAAAGGCGTATCAGCACGGCCAACACTTAGGCGTTGCCTACGTTCAGCGCGAATGGATTAGGGAACACACCGAAGACGTGATTGCGCTTTCGGGCGCTAAGTTTGGTGATATTGGCCGCGCGCTCTTATCCGACAAATTCGCCCTAGCCGATGAGTTATTGCAAGGCTGGCAGCAGGATTTTCCCGATCGTTTTTATCTAGAAATTCAGCGCACCCACCGCGAAGGCGACGAAGACTATTTGCACGCCGCCGTTGAGTTGGCGTCAAAACATCAGGTGCCGGTGGTTGCCACCAACGACGTACGCTTTTTGGAGCGTGAAGAGTTTGAATATCACGAAGCGCGTGTTTGCATTGGTGAAGGTCGCACACTGGATGACCCCAAACGTGAACGTCGATACTCGGAAGAACAGTACCTAAAAAGCCCGGAAGAAATGGCCGAGCTGTTTTCCGATATCCCAGAAGCGCTGCAAAACTCGGTCGAAATCGCCAAGCGTTGCAACCTAGATATTGAACTGGGCAACTACTATCTGCCCGACTACCCAATTCCCGATAACTTCGAGCAAGATCCGTTTTTCAGCCAGCACATTACCTATCAAGATTTGTCGCATCGGGCTGAAAAAGCCATGATCCAAAACTGGACTGGCAAGGAAGACACCGACGCCTATCGCGCCATGGTGAAAACCAATATCTTCTTCCAAAAGATTTCCTACGAAGGCCTGTACGAGCGCCTAGAAACCATTCTGCCCGACAAGCACGCCCACGATTATGCCAACCGTTTGAAAATCTACACCGACCGTTTGCAGTTCGAGCTCGACATCATCATGCAAATGGGTTTTCCGGGTTATTTCTTGATCGTTATGGACTTTATTCAATGGGCCAAAGATCACGAGATTCCGGTGGGGCCGGGGCGGGGTTCCGGTGCGGGATCACTGGTGGCCTATTCGCAAAAAATTACCGACCTTGATCCGCTGCAATACGATCTACTGTTTGAACGTTTTCTAAACCCTGAGCGTGTATCCATGCCCGACTTCGACGTCGATTTTTGTATGGAAAACCGTGATCAGGTGATTTCGTACGTGGCCGACAACTACGGTCGCGATGCGGTTTCGCAGATTATTACCTTCGGTACCATGGCCGCAAAAGCAGTGGTGCGCGATGTGGCGCGAGTGCAGGGCAAGTCATACGGTCTTGCCGATAAGCTTTCGAAAATGATTCCCGCTGACCCGGGCATGAAGCTGCAAAAAGCGTTTGATCAAGAAGAAGTCTTACGTGAGTTTTTAGAAAACGACGAGCAAGCCCAAGAAATTTGGGACATGGCCTTAAAGTTAGAAGGCATCACCCGAAACGTAGGTAAACACGCCGGTGGTGTGGTTATCGCGCCAACCAAACTGACCGATTTCGCGCCGTTGTATTGCGATGAAGACGGTCGCAGCTTGGTGACTCAATACGACAAGAACGACGTTGAATCTGCGGGTTTGGTGAAGTTCGACTTCTTGGGTTTGCGTACGCTCACCATCATCGATTGGGCGGTGAAAATGATCAATGTGCAGCGCGCCAAAAAAGGCGAGCCACATCTCGACATCAACCACATTCCTCTCGACGATGAGAAGACTTTTAAGCTGCTCAAAGCCGCCGATACCACCGCCGTGTTCCAGCTAGAATCCCGCGGTATGAAAGACCTGATCAAACGTCTTCAGCCCGATAACCTCGAAGACATGATCGCTTTGGTGGCGTTGTTTCGTCCTGGCCCGCTCGATTCCGGCATGGTGGACGACTTCGTAAACCGTAAACACGGTCGCGCTCAGGTGGCCTATCCAGACGCAAAATATCAGCACGAAAAGCTCGAACCCATTCTAAAACCCACCTACGGCGTTATTGTTTACCAAGAGCAGGTCATGCAGATCGCTCAGGAGTTGGCCGGTTATACACTCGGTGGCGCAGACATGCTGCGTCGCGCCATGGGTAAGAAAAAACCCGAAGAAATGGCCAAACAGCGTTCGACCTTCGCCGACGGCGCCAAGGCTCAGGGCGTTGACCCAGAGCTGGCTATGAAGATTTTCGACCTGGTAGAAAAGTTCGCCGGTTACGGCTTCAACAAATCGCACTCGGCGGCCTACGCCGTGGTTTCTTACCAAACTGCTTGGCTTAAGGCCCATTATCCTAGTCAGTTTATGGCCGCGACCATGTCTTCAGACATGGACAAAACCGACAAGGTGGTAACCTTTATTGAAGCCAGCCGCGAAATGGGCCGTGCGCCTTTACCGCCCGATGTAAACAGCGGTGATTTTCAATTTACGGTAAACGAACAAGACCAAATTATTTACGGTTTGGGGGCGATTAAAGGGTTGGGTGAAGGTCCCATCGAAAGCATCATTAAGGCGCGCAAAGAAGGTCCGTTTACCGATTTGTTCGACTTCTGTTCGCGTATCGATCCCCGCAAAGTGAACAAGCGTGCTTTAGAAGCCTTGGTACGATCGGGTGCGCTGGATTCCATCGGTCCCGGCGTCGATCTCGATCACGACCGCGCGATTATGTTCGCCGCCCTTGGCGATGCTGTACAAACCGCCGAGCAAAATTCCGCCAATGCCAATTCCGGCATGATGGACTTATTCGGCGATTTGGTACCAAGCTCTGATAACGGCGGCGATGTCTACGCCGATTATCGCAACACAGCACCTTGGACCATCAAACAGCGCTTAGAAGGCGAAAAGGACACTCTCGGCCTGTATCTTACCGGTCATCCTATCGATGAGTTTGCCAGTGAAGTCAAACAGTTGGTGTCTGCGCGAATCAACGACCTTCAGCCCGATAAAAAACCTCAAAAAATCGCTGGTCTTGTGGTTGCATTCAGAACCATGAAAACCAAGCGCGGCGATACCATGGCGTTTGTCGCTTTGGATGATCGCTCGGGCCGTATTGAGGTTGCCGTTTTTGCCGATGCTTACAAAAACTGCTACGAAATTCTCGATAAAGACGCACTGCTGGTCATTGAAGGCCAAGTCAGTCACGACGACTATTCCGGCAGCCTAAAAATGCGCGCCGACAAGGTGATGAGCCTTGCGCAGGCGCGACTTGAAGGCGTGAGTGGTTTGCGCTTAAAGCTCGATGCCGAAAAGCTGCCCGCAAACTTTGCCGACTTACTAAAACAAAGCTTGCAGCCCTATCGCCAAGGTACTTGTCCTGTGTACATTGAATATCAGCGGCCAGAAGCGAAGGCCTCTATGCGTTTGGGCCGCGATTGGTGCATATTGCCCGAAGATCAGCTTGTTAACGATTTGGTGCAAACCCTTGGGCGTGCAAACGTAGAGTTGCTCTATCACTGATGGTTTGATTGAAAGCTGATGGCTTGATTGAAATTTTATTTAAAAAGAATCGTGCGGTTACGGAAGATCTATTCGATGCACCACTGCGGTTAATACTCAATATTTTGCGGTTTTTTTACTTTTTAGCCTGGGAGCTTGGGGTAGAAACCATTGGTTGGATTATCGGCTGGGTGTTTTACCGGCTTATTACGTTGGGTTATTTCCTAGTGGAAGGGTGGCGCGAACAAGACAAATGCAGCTGGCCAAAAGCTTTGCTCATCGAATTCACCGGTATTGGCATACTTGCTGGAGCTATTTACGCTGTTACTCGGTTGCTATAACGACAAGAAATTTTTCTATCCAGAACTTTCTCCAATGCCGGCCGAGCCTTCAACGCCAATGATGATAAGTTATTGAAATCAAAACATAATCGAGAAGTTCTAAGCCTGTTTTCTTTTTGAATAAAATCACAAAAACGAGACCGAATTAATTAACACCGTAATGACTTCACTGTTACCTTTCGTCAAAATTTAGGTTTATTTTTTGAGGGAATGTTCTTTAATTTGCGTCTTTGTGACTAGGCTGTAGAAATTCAGTGATTACAGTGCTGTTGTTGAAATCACAAAAAATGGGAAATCATCGATTTAATTTCCGTGCAGTGATTTAGATGAATTCCTGAAATCATCGACTCCAAACGGTACACATTTCTAAACTTATGAAATTGATCTTCACCAAAGGCGCCGACAAATACGACCAGCTGGTCATACACCGCGACGACACATCACCACAAATCATCGACTGCCCCAAACAAGGCATTATTCCCCACGATATGGTGCACTACGCTGTAGAAAACACCCTAAATAAACGGGGGTTTGTGGTGCAGGCGATAGAAAACGAACTTCCCGATTCGTTAACCGAGTACGACGACGAAAGCAACGGCGTTGAACGCCTTGTTGAAGTCTTTCAAGCCGACGGCTGGTCTGGCTGGAGCAGCGAACCTGCAACCTTGCTCGACCTCTACCAAGTCACCTGCAACGCCCGCCGCTGCGAACCCCTAAACCTACAAGAACACGACATAGAAGCCGTTCGACAAAACATTCTACAACTCACCCAACTGTGGCAACCCATCGCCGTGGGCGAGAGTTTGGAATTAACCATGGAAACTTAGAGCAAGCAAAAATTTAATTCTCGTATGCGTTTATAAAGGCCGATTTCTAAACGGTTAGAGACATGTTGTGTGAGTTAATCTGGAAAATTGACTGCAAGAAGAGTTGTTAAACCACATCAAGTTTATCGAATTCCGCACCTGAGATTGCCTTATCGGTGAATAACGCTCTAATGTTTTCGGTGCAATAAATGGAAGTGCAATGGTCTTCTTGTATCTTAAAAAAACCTTCGCGAGAGATCTTCGACGAGTCAAAAACAATCTTTGATACGCCACCAAATTCATTGAATTTACTGAGGTCTTTATCTAAACAATCGATCACATTTACCACATTACACAAATAATAATCTTGGCCTTTATAAGAAAGAGGTAATAATTCAAAGTCTGACTTAAATTCAGACAACAAATCGTCAAAAACACCGCAGCGCATAACAAAAGACCCGATATTCAAAAGGGAAATATCCGCCTCTGGCATACCAACATCTTCTTCATCGGCTTCTATTTCTAGTGGCTCCTTCCAATTCAAAGGTTTACCTTTACAGCGCAACGATACATCCGAATTTTTCGGTAAAAAGCTTTTAAAATTGTCGTAGTTGATTTCCAACACATAAATATTCGAGCTATCCATTTACAAACTCCATAATCTCACGCGCGCGCATTCTTCTGTTGATGGATATGCTTCCGTTAATCAAACCTTGCGCTACTCGGCGTAAAATGGCCCTAGCATGAGATGCACTCATAGCTTGCTCCAAGCACGCAGTAATATTTAAATAATAGGTTTTATTATGAAGTGGTCTATGAGCATATTGATATTGCGGATAAAACTTTAGGTTTCTTTTGAAATTGGGTAACCACAATCCATTGGCCGGATCATCAATGCGTATGTTGAATTGTGCCAATATATCCCTAGCGATAACAGATCTTTTGTGGCCTCCACTAACCAGTGCATGAGCCTCAAAATTTTGATCGGGACGACTATATCCCGCAGTTTGAAGAAATTCCCCGAGTTTTTTTGATCGATGCTCCTCTTTTATTAGGTCTGCGTGACTCATTTGAATGCCTTCTTCTACATAGGTTTTTAGTGCCTCCTTTTGAGCCCGGTACTTGGTCTCTGCGATGACTGTATTGATTAATCTATTGGTTTCTTGATCTATTTTACCGTGAGCAGACAATAGCTCCGTCAATCCTAATCTAAAGTCCAGCAGGTCTACTTCAATATAATCGATCTGATTCAAAACATGCTCTCCATTCGTTTTGCTCTAATGTAAAAGTATCGAATGTTTTGATCGTGTAAGTTGATAAACTCCAGATTTTGGAACGTTTGGTATATTCCAAGATCGATTAAAACAACACGCTCAAAGAACTTATTTTGGGGAAGAGTTACAGTGAAATTTGTACGAAAACCGAAAAAGAACCTTCATTCGAACAAACTATCCGTCGCAAAATTCACATAAACATTTGAATCACTCGTAAAAACCTCTAAAATCGAGCCCTTTTTTACCGATGACACCAAGCATCGCGCTCGATTTAAGAATCTGCCCAAGGCAGCTCATAACAAAACGAAGACAAGGTAAACATGAATCCAAATTATCTCGATTTTGAACAGCCCATCGCAGAACTGGAAGCTAAAATCGAAGAACTACAGCTCGTTGGCAAAGACAACGATCTGAACATCACCGAAGAAATTGCAAAACTGCGCGACAAAAGCGAAAAGCTTACCGAGAACATCTACTCAGACCTAAGCCCATGGCAAATCGTCAAAGTAGCTCGCCACCCGCAGCGCCCCTACAGCAGCGACTACATCAAGCGCATCTTCACCGACTGGGACGAACTCCACGGTGACCGCCACTTTGGTGACGACAAAGCCATCATCGGCGGTGTTGGTCGCTTAGATGGCCGCCCAGTAATGGTCATCGGCGAAGAAAAAGGCCGCAGCGTTAACGAAAAAGTCAGCCGTAACTTTGGTATGCCAAAGCCAGAAGGCTACCGCAAGGCATTGCGCCTAATGGAAATGGCCGAACGCTTCAAAATGCCCATTCTTACTTTTATTGATACCCCCGGAGCCTATCCCGGTATCGATTCCGAAGAACGCGGCATCTCAGAATCCATCGCCCAAAACCTAGCGGTAATGTCGCGCCTAAAAACCCAAATAATCTGCACCGTCATTGGCGAAGGCTCATCCGGTGGCGCCTTGGCCATTGGCGTAGGTGACCAGCTCAATATGCTGCAATACTCCACCTACTTTGTGATCTCTCCAGAAGGTTGCGCCAACATCATTTGGAAAACCGTCGAAAAAGCTCCCCAAGCCGCAGAAGCCATGGGTGTAACCTCAAAAGTGCTCGAAGAACTCGGCATTGTTGACGAAACCATTCCAGAGCCACTTGGTGGCGCCCACCGCAACATGGACGCCATGGCCAATCGCATCAAAGAACGCCTAAACGCCCAACTGCAAAACCTTTGCAAACTGCCCATCGACGAACTGCTCGAAAAACGCTACCAACGCCTAATGAGCTACGGGAACTAAGCTAAAGCCCTTCGCAATAAAAAACCCGCACTAGCGGGTTTTTTTGTGTCTGTCACTTTTAAGTTTTTGCCTAAAGGTCTTGTGGAATTCTGTAGAGGCGTAGATGCAAAACAACTCATAACCAAAAAGTTATAAAGCACTCCCTAAAGTTGGTTGTTCTTGAACGGTCAAACTGATAAAAATGGACTAAAGGTTCAAGATATTAGGGAAAGAGCAGATGACTGAGGAAAACATCTCTGAAGAATGCAAGGGCGATAGCGATAAAGAGTTTTAGAGCTATGTGTATTACTTCTTTTTACAACAGGCAATTGTGTGTGACTTGCGCATATATGGCGATCTGTGTATAGCCAATTAAATAAATGATCAAAGATAATTTTAGACGCCAAAATAAAGTTAATATTTGATGTAATCAACGGTTAATTATTGATTTATCGTTATTATTATAACCTTAAAATCACGTAGGCTGGTTAAACGAAAATATAATCTTCTGATTGGATACTTTTAATATTTTGAGCTTTTTAATCTCAGAGATTTTAAATTTTTCAATTATTTTTTAATTTACAAATATTTAATAGTTTGGTTGGTCTGAGTTATTTAAATAAATGAGAGAATTACATGAGGATTTTGAGGTTAATTAGTTTTTTTATTTTTGGTCTCGTTGCAAACAATTTAATTGCTGCAGATCGCCCGTTAGATGACGAGGCGTTAGTTTTCCAAAATTTGCTCTTTGATAGCGAATTTCAAAAACTATCTGATCTTGCAGATCAATATAGGAATGATCCATCTTTGGTATCGATGGAAGGTATGCCAATGCTTGTTGCATTGTATGCAGGTATTTCTGCGTGTATACCTAAAAATTGCAAAGTATCAGATTCCGAATGGACTTATAAATACAATCAACTAAGGGCATGGCAAGCTCAATTACCGAATTCGATAACACCTAAAATTGCCATTGCTGGTTATTATGTCAGTCATGCGTGGTTAGCGAGAGGAAGAGGATATGCCAATACTGTAACACCAGAAGGTTGGCAAATATTTCAAGAATACATGGTAAAAGCTAACGACCAACTCAAAAATATTAACGGTCGAGGAAAATCAGATCCTAAGTGGTATGATTTAATGCTTGATGTTGGTTTAGCACAAAAATGGCCGATATATCAGTACGATGCAATTTATAATGAAGGTGTTATTAAATTTCCTTATTATTTTCCGCTGTATTTTAATAAAGCAACTTATTTGGCTCCCCGATGGTATGGCTCGCCGAAACTAGTAAATCAATACGTTGAAAAGACCGTGAGTAATCAAAGTGATGAAGAGTTTGCTAATACATTGTATGCGCGTATAAATTGGTCTGCTCAATCGAATGATATGTTTACAGATGGCCAAACTGATTGGCAGAAAATGAAAGTGGGGTTTGATCAAGTTGTTAAAGACTTTCCTCATCCATGGAATGTTAACAATTATGCAAAATTTGCTTGTAAAGCACAGGATTATCCAACTGCTTACAAAGTTTCTCAGTCTATCAAAGATTCGATATTAATATCTGCGTGGGGAGCTGGTGGTAAAGGTTATTTTGAATGGTGTTATGATTATGGCGATCTCATTGTAAACGGCTCTCGACCAGCAGGACAATCACCTCTCGGCACAGTAAAATA
The DNA here is from genome assembly GCA_937864365.1 of uncultured Alteromonadales bacterium. Classification (GTDB taxonomy): domain Bacteria; phylum Pseudomonadota; class Gammaproteobacteria; order Pseudomonadales; family Cellvibrionaceae; genus Sessilibacter. The sequence continues at coordinate 16,554 of CALMJT010000204.1, forward strand.
AAATATAAATTTCTGTGGAGTCGAATTTAATTCGACTCCTCTGTGCTTTCAGGACTACCTAAATAATTACCCAAATCGGGCGTAAAAATCACGCCCTTTAAACCAGATTGCTCAACGGCAGTTTTAACACAATCTTGGCAGTATACACTGTAATAACGGTCGTATTCGGTTTTAAATATCGTAAATCGTTTAACGTTATCTTCATTAAATGCAATATTTTCTACATCACCCCATTCGTTTTTAACACACAGTTTTAAATCTAAATCCGATTGCGAATTCGCTAAACTCAGCGGGTTAAACATAAAGCCTTCGCCCAACTCATAAATCACCGGTAAAAACTCACCGTCGTTTTTTAACAAATCGTATAAAACATCGTAGGCTTTGGTGTTTAAAAATAAACGGCCTTGGTGTTCGGCGATATCCGGTATTGCAGAACCGTTCAGACCTTCGCAGTCATCAAAGCTAACGCGAATTGGAGTTTTCCAAAGTGATTTATAACTTCGTGGAAATTCATTGACGTCAAAACGGGTATCCATTGACTCACCAAATTCAGAGATGATTTGTTTCCAGTCAAAACCTAAATAACCGTATTTTTTACCGTTGTTATAAATAGAATAAAGCATCTCATCCCTTTGGTAGAACTCGGTTTGGTAAAGCAGACGTTTGTAATCTAATTTTAACCATTGCTAAGGTTCTTACAAGATCTTCGTCGGTTTTGATCGTCGGCGGTCGAATCAAATTACGCAACCACTCAAAATATTCTCTTCTATGTATTCTATTATGAGCAACGGCATTTCTTAAATGATCTGGCATATAAGGTTTGTCGCTCTCTGAGCGAGGTAACCAGCAACCATTAATAGGATCATCGATGCGTCTCTTTAACGACGCAAACAGGGCCCTCATGGTAGCAGCCTTATGATGACCGCCACAAACGATAGCATGCGCATCGCAGCGTTTGTTTGGCCGCGGTTCGCCATCGCGCGCGAGCATTTTTGCTAATCTTCTAGAACGGTGCTTTTCGTTGATAAACTCATCGTAAGTCATATTCTTGGCTTTGGCGCGATAGTTATCAATACCTTTTTGAACCTTGGCTGCGGTGGTTATTTGATTTAAATCGTGTTGGGTGGGTGATGCTTTGGCGGCAAAACGGTCAATTTCTCGGTCAACCTTGTCTTTTAAATAAAACGGCGTGAAATCTTTATTGGTTGGCATATTCAATCCCGACTTTTTTGTTGGGTTTAAATTGTTAATCAGAGGTTCCTATAAGAGACTCTGATTAACTCATCCATGATTTAATCAGAGCACAGAAATTGAAAATGCGATTT
>CALMJT010000205.1 GCA_937864365.1 uncultured Alteromonadales bacterium
AATAACAGAGCCTGAGTACTCACCAGCGTAATGTGACCACATTAGCAAAGATGATTCATTTTTAGATAAGCATAGAATACCAACGGACTGATTCAGCGCACCTAAAATCTTTCTGGAGTTGATGTCATTACAATAGTCAGATTCAAAGTTAATTGCCAATTCACCGACACTTGGTTGTCTTCTTGGTGCTAGCACATTAAAGTTAATAGAAATATCTTTGGGTTCAAAATCTTTCGGAACATGTAATTCCGGAACCATTTCAAACGGATCATTGAAAGCCCCAGGTTGAGTAAATCTGACGGAACCATCCAAAACCCTAAACGTATTCTCAGACGTCAAATACTTGTATAGAGGCACAGTCTCTCCTTGAATGTTAACGTCGCACACAACAGCGAAGCACGTAGTGCTGAGTCCGGCGGCCAACGGCCGCGTATTGATGTGCCTTGTTACATGCTATTCTTGGTGATATTCCCACTTTAAAAAATTCATAACTATTGCATAAATATTAAATACGAATGATTTAAGAAGCAGTAAAAGATAGACAAAAGAACCACCAACTATCGCGTAGAATGTCTTTATTAAAATTAATTTAATACAGCTGGAATGAGGAAGCAGATCAATTACGTTACCAAGGACTCCACCTTTCTGGCCAAACAAAACTATAGTTAGAAACAAGAAGGAAAATAAAATATACGCAATAAAGACTTTCATGAACGCAAAGAAATTATACTTTAATGTGGGAAGGCCTGTTTCTTTATTTATATGGTCCATCATTGCCAGCATCATCTTAGGCTTTGATAAGGTAGCGAAAATTGTAAAACCAGCAATCAAAAAGCCTAATGTGGTAATAGAAAAATTAAACCCCATTTCTGCCCACTTTCGTACATCGTTTAAAACAACTGAATTATCATCAGTCAATATGAAAGAATTTAGAGCCAAAAGCACGGTTACAGTTACCACTATAGATACTTGAAATTTATTTGGAAGTATCCTTCGGGATAGCTTGTACACATCCCAAAGTGATTTTTCACTTGTGAGGTCTGAGTCTTTAAAGGAATATGTCACCTTAGATTCTTCCAAAAATATCTTTCACTTTGTCAATAACTTCCACAGCTAGTTGTGGAATAGCGATTACTTGAGATTTTACTAAATGCTTAAATTGGGAGTATTTTATTTTAGCTGCACTCTCGGCATTTCTTGGCAACTCATCTAACTCGACCGTTAAACTAAAGTCATCATTACTGCCTCTAATTGTGTCTCCCTCAGAATCATAACCTTTGAATTTCACTTCTGAGTTACCTAAATTTGATGCTGCACTAGCTTGCTCATATACTTTTTCACTATCAAGACCTTCTTTAGGGTTAGAAAAGTCAACCTTGGCGCTTTTACTGTTCATTTCTTCTCTGCGCCGACCAAAGTCGGACCAGAAATCATCATTGTCAATATCTTCTTTGTTAGTGGGGAGCAGCTTAATAGAAACTCTATCGATATGCTCTAAACGGTCTATGAATGATTTTAGTGTTTGTTTATCTGATAGCGGTGTAATTCTTAAATCAGGGTGTGGGTATTCTTCTAATAGATATTTTTTTGTTACGCAATCTTTTTCAGGATTTTCTTCTCTGACGGATTTTGCCTCTTCGAATTGTTGATCTATAAATTCTTTATGGCGTTTCTTTAAAAAATACTGACTTGTGCTTTGAAAGTTTTGTATTGTCGGGGCGCCTTGCACTTCTTTACATAAAATCAATCGGTGGGTATTAAGTATCAGAAGAAATGTTGAGCTGGGCGCTGTTTCAAGTTCACTTATATCTTCAACAAGCCCTGCTTTAGGCCTGAATATTTGCTCCCTCTTTAACTTCGTGTTTTTGACGATTTTCCCAGATATCCCTAAAACAGGGCTCTGTTTTGAAGCCTCCAATACAATCAGCTTGGTATCGAGGAAAAAATAATCACCTTTTCCTTTCAGGCTTCTTACATATCTCATCTCATGGAAAGACGGCATTACGATCTCATCGAATAGATCAAGAAGTACCTTTCGATCACCGAATTTTAAAGTGTAGTTTCCAAATTCAAGTTTCTTTGTAAAAGCCACGTTTTCTCCTTATGGCATGTAACGCCTTGCTCATTTGCGTTTTGGTTGGAGTGGAGTTTTGGGGTAAAGTGGCGAAGCCACCCCAAAACGGAGCGTAGACCAAAACGTCAAATGGAGCAATTTGTTATGCATTTGGATAGACCGCTAAACGCTCTTGTTCAGAAAACTCTTTGATAGACCAATTAAAGATTTTACACTCCAATTCCAAATTAAATTCTGGCATGATTTGAATATGGAAACTTTCATTTTCTTCCCAAACGTTAACCTCAAGCACCAGATGTATTGGCACATCATCATGCTCTTTTTCTATATTTAATTTACTGATCTCTGAACAGCTAAATAATACCTTTATATCACTACCAACGACATAGAACACAATTTCAAGACTTAGTGGACAATTAGAAAATGAATAATCCATATCGGCATTATCCAGTAGTTTTTTACAAACCAGACCGAGATCACTCTCATTTTTCCAATCTTCAAACTTCATTTAGATCTCACAGAGTTCTTGATGCATAACAATTTAATAGATGTATTAATGACGCTTTTTCCCAGAATTTACCGTCATTGGTACGTCTATCTAGAGTGATTTTTTCAAAGCTATCTTGAAACCTTTGTTGCGTCAACGTTTCAGTTAAGTTGGCACGAATTTCATTTTTTATTTTTCAGTTGTTAATTTTTAAGTCTAAAATTTCTGAATTTTATAATTAGTAAAAGTTTTTATAACTAATAAAATAATTCATTGTTTAATTAGATTTTAAAATTCAATTGTCTATTTACATTAAATTTTAAACGTTTTATTGCAGTGGAAATGCAGGTGAATTACTTATTTTATTTTACGATAGGTAGTTGGTTTGCTGTTAATTGCAATTTCTATTTGATGTTGAAGTTTTAGGGGTTCTACTTCTTGTTGAAGTTGCACAAAGTTTTTGTGCTTTATTTTATTTATGGAGCTCTGCTTAATTTAGAGTTGCTCGCGGCACAAGGATGTGTCGCCAATTTCAAGAACGGTAAGTGGTTGAGATTGTGAAGAAGTTAGAAATCGCATTTTCAATTTCTGCTCTCTGATTAATTCATGGATGAGTTGGTCAGAGGTTCTTTTAATTGGTATTCTTTTAAAAACGGTAAACAAAGAAGAGATACTAAAACTGCACCGCCAATACTGGTTATTATGTTTTATATTAGCGATAGTGTTTCAGAGGGTGACATGTTAATTTCCTAGTAATTACTAGGAAATTATGCGGTTGAATGTTTTGCTCTACTACTGATCAATATCCCAGCTGTCTTCTTCTTCCAGCAAATGTGTAATTTCGTTGGCGGCTTGTTTTAAAACGGGCGCCAGTTGTTGTATTTCTTCTAACGATTTTCGTATTACGGGTGCGTGGCAAAATAAGGATGCGTGAAATTTGTCGTTAACATTGATGGCAACGGAGCAGGCAACCATGCCGTCAACAAATTCTTCGTTATCGATGGCGAGGCCGGTTTTTTGAATGTTTAAAATATCTTCTAAAAGCCGTGACGGGTCGGTAATGGTATTTCTTGCGCGGCGCTCAAGAGGTAGGTTTTCTACCACGCGTTTTAATTTTGCCATAGGCAATTGGCTTAAATAGGTTTTACCACCGGCGGAGCAGTACATTGGTACGCGGCTGCCAATGGGCAGGTAGACTTGTAATGGCCAGTTGGCTTGTACGCGGTCGTAGTAAATCATTTCGGTGCCGTCTGGCAAAGAAATTCCGCAGGTTTCGCCAATGGTTGCGGCGAGTTTTTCTAAAATAGACCGGCGTTGGGTTTTGTATTTGGCGCTGGCCAGTACGCCCAAGGCAATATCGCTTAAACGTTTTGCCGGTACTAAGTTGCCACGCATGTTGGTTTGAATAAATCCTTCGGCTTCTAGTGTTTGCACGAGTCTGTGTGCAGAGGCTTTAGGAATTTCTAGCTCGTGAGAAATATCGGTTGCAGAAAGAGGGCGTTCGGCTTTGGCGATGGCTTCAATAATTTCCAGTACGCGGGTAATGGATGAGCCTTTTTCTCGGGACGTTTTATCGGTCATTTCTTTCTCAGATTAATTCTGATGTGTAACGGTTTGGATAATAGAAAGCGGTTATTACGCAATACTAAAACGTATTTTAAGATTAAATGCGATTAATTTTTTGCAGATAAAAATTGGCCCAGAATTACTGGGCCAATTTAACGCTAGGTTAATTTATTTCATGGTTGGCATATTAAAATCTGCGCCAGCACGAATACCGGTTGGCCAGCGTTTGGTGATGGTTTTCATGCGGGTAAAGAAGCGAACGCCATCTGGGCCGTGCATGTGCAGTGGGCCAAATATAGAGCGTTTCCAACCACCAAAACAGTGGAATGCCATAGGCACAGGAATGGGTACGTTAACGCCAACCATGCCTGCTTTTACGTTTTCTTCAAATTGACGTGCAGTATCGCCGTCGCGAGTGAAGATGGATGTGCCGTTGCCAAATTCGTGATCGTTAATCAGTTGCAAAGCTTCATCAAAGTCTTTGGCTCTTACCACGCAAAGTACTGGGCCAAAAATTTCTTCTTGGTAAACGCGCATGTTTTTGGTGACCTTATCAAATAAGGTTGGGCCAACAAAGAAGCCGTTTTCGTAACCGTCTACGGTGAAGTTGCGGCCATCAACCACTAAATCTGCGCCTTCTTTTACCCCTAAATCAATGTAAGACAGTACCTTTTCTTGATGAGCTTTGGTAACAACCGGCCCCATGTGTGGTTCTGGTGTTACACCGGTACCAGCACCAACTTTCATTTGTGCGATTTCGTCTTTAAGGCTGGTAATTAGGTTGTCGGCAACATCGTCGCCCACGCAAACCGCCACAGAGATTGCCATGCAACGCTCGCCCGCAGAGCCGTAGGCTGCGCCCATAAGAGATTTTACGACCTGATCAGGATCGGCATCCGGCATGATTACCATATGGTTTTTGGCACCACCCAGTGCTTGGGCGCGTTTGCCATTGGCCGATGCGGTACTGTAAACGTATTCGGCGATGGGGGTTGAGCCAACAAAGCTTACGGCCTGTACGCGTGGATCGGTTAGTAATACGTCTACGCTTTCTTTGTCGCCATTCACAACATTGAATACGCCCGCAGGTAAACCGGCTTCGGCCAGTAATTCGGCTAAATACAAGGTTGAGCTAGGATCTTTTTCAGACGGCTTCATCACAAAGGTGTTACCGCAGGCAATGGCCACCGGGAACATCCACATGGGTACCATCACCGGAAAGTTAAACGGCGAAATACCCGCACAAACACCTAAGGGTTGCATTAAGGTGTTGGAATCGATACCACTGCCCACGTTTAAAGAGTATTCGCCCTTGGAAGCGTGCGGAATGCCACAGGCAAATTCAACCACTTCTAGGCCGCGGGTGATTTCGCCTTGGGCATCCGAAAATACTTTGCCGTGTTCTATAGAAATCAGTTCGGCAAGCTTGTCGCGGTTGTCTTCAACCAAGGCTTTAAATTTAAATAAAACGCGGGCGCGAATTACCGCTGGGGTTTTTGACCATTCAGCAAACGCTGCTTCGGCAACGCCAATGGCAGCTTGGGTTTCTGCGGCGGTTGATAGCGCAACTTCGGCGATTTGCTCGCCAGTAGCCGGGTTATAGACGGGGCTTTTTTTGCTGGATTGACTTAGGGTAGCTTCGTTATTAATAAAATTGCTAAGGGTTTTCATGGGATTACTCCTGATTCCAAACTTGTTCGTAAAGCGCCACCATCTCGTCGATGCTTGGTACTCTAGGGTTGTTAGACGGTGAGCCAGAGGCGAGTGCTTGTTCTGCCATTAGTGTTCGTAATTCAAAAAAGCGCGTTTTATCGGCGCCAAATTCTGCAAGGCTGGGTACCGATAATTCCTGATTAAGTTGCTTAAGTTCTGTGAGTAACTTTTGATTGGCAAGTTCATCGCTATCCTGTTGTGTCGCAATGCCCATAGCTCTGGCGCAATCGGCATAGCGCTGCGGTGCCGCCGAAATAGAAAACGCTGTAATTGCCGGTAGCAACATAGCGTTCGACAGGCCATGCGGCACATGGAAAAACGCACCAATAGGGCGGCTCATACCGTGCACTAAGGCTACCGAAGCATTCGAAAATGCAATACCTGCCAAAGTTGCCCCCATCATCATGGCTTCGCGGGCGGGGCGATTACCGGGTTGGAAATACGCGGTACGCAAATTAGGCCCAATTAAACGCATAGCTGCCAGCGCTTGTTGATCACTGAACACATTGGCCTTGCGACTCACGTAAGCTTCCATCGCATGGGTAAGCGCATCTATACCGGTATCGGCGGTGACTCTGGGCGGTGCACTCATGGTTAATTCAAAATCGATTAACGCGGCAATGGGCATAAAGCCAATGCCAGCACAGAGCATTTTCTCGTCGTTTTTATCGTCGGTAATAATGGTAAATCGCGTCGCTTCAGAGCCTGTTCCAGCGGTGGTAGGAATGGCAATAACGGGTAAACCCGGCTCGGCAACGTCACGCGGAAATTTATAGTCACGCATGGTGCCGCCAAATTTCGCCAAAATGCCGATTGCTTTGGCGGAATCAATTGGGCTGCCACCACCGAGTGCAACTATGCAATCAAAGGGCGCGCCGTCGATGCCGGTTCTGGCGATTTCAACGCCAGCAATAATGGAATCTTCGGTAGGCTCGGGCACTGTGCCATCAAACACGGCATAGGTAAGGTCGTTCTCAGATAACAATGCTCCAAGGGTTTCGACATAACCCAAAGATACCATCACCTTATCGGTAACGATTAACGGTCTTTGGCAGCCAAAGGCTTTGAGTATTGCCGGTAATTCTTTAGACGCGCCAGCACCACTTTGCATGATTCGTGGGAGTATCAGTCGACTGGTCATAGAGTTTACTCTGCTGATGTTTTTATTTTTATAAAGTGAGACCTGATGTCTCGTTAAAAGACTTTTTACGCGTGTATTCTTATCGAGTCAACTCCTAAGTTGAGATTAAAAGTCTCATTTAATTCTATTTTTTAACTAACTACTGAAAATACCCGATCAAATGTCAAGCTTGCTTGACATGAAAGAAGATTATTCGTACTGTGTGTCAAGCTTGCTTTACATCAATGGATTAATATCGAGTCGTTAGAAAAGAGGATGGTTATGCTGTATTAAAAAAAACAGGCCGTGGAATTTGGCGTTAGTATCGCGTTGTACACTGTGATGTTAATGATCAGCCTGACCTTATTGCTGAGCTTTAGCGATAGCCCGTGGCAATATGCGATTGCCGTATTACCGATTATTCCGGCCATTATGGTCACGGTTGCCGTGTTGCGTGGTTTAAAGCAGCTGGACGAGATGCAAAAACACATTCAGTTAATGAGTTTTGCCATAAGCTTTGTGATTGTAGGTCTTACTACGTTTACCTACGGTTTTTTAGAAAATACCGGTTTGCCGCATATTCCTTATGTGTGGATATTTCCCTTTATGATTGTGAGCTGGGGATTGACCACGCCTCTGGTGAGCAGGTTGTACCAGTAATGAAAAATGTTTTAAAAGAGCTAAGAGCCGAACGATCGATTTCTCAGGCAGAATTGGCCAGCGTGTTGGGGGTGTCTCGACAAACCGTTAATGCGCTAGAAAACGGTAAGTATGATCCGAGCCTACCGCTGGCTTTTAAAATATCGCAGTATTTTAATTTAAAAATAGAAGATATTTTTTCACCGGATTAACGCAGCATGAATCCGGTGATTAATCACAGGTTCTTTGAATCTTGATCACTGTCTTGTTTAGACTCTGCCAATTCACGCATTTTATTCATTACCAAAATAATATCGCCTTTAAAAGGCCCTTCTAAAAATAGAGTAAACAGCCACGCTAGCGAACCCTGAAAAACCACCTCGTGGGTAAAGGTAGTAGTGCTGTCTTCAGAAGGCTCAAAATACCGTTTTAACAGTACCGTTTGATAGAGCGGGAGTTTTAATTCTTCTTCAAATGATACGCCGGATTGAATATTTTTTAATTCGAACTTGGTGCGCGACGGTGTGCCCTTGCCTTTTAAATAGCCAATGGCTCCGTTTTCAAATTCATAACCGTCTTCTAGGTAGGAATAAATCAATCGCTCATCAAAAGATTTCCAGTTTTCTACGTCGTACCATAATTGCCAGATGGTTTCTTTACTGGCGGTAGTGGTTACTGAATATTTAAAAGCGTAGCCGGGCAAATCTACAATTTGGTCTTTAGCATTCGGCTCTGCAACAAGAGTCATAGGTAAACACAGTAATAGCACAGTTAATAATCGAGTAGTCATTGTTAATCCTCAGTTGCCGAGCATTGTAACAATCTTACGATTATCAAAACCGATAAAGCTATGCTAAAAGTTTAAAATTGTGAACGCTGCGTTTTCTATACAAAGAGGCAAAAACAGATGATTTTGGGTGGAAATGAATTTAGGAAAGTTGATTTTGGGAAAACGTGTTTTAGTGTTAAAAAACAATGAGACGTGGAGGTAAACCGAGCAGTTTTTTAGAGCCTGCTCGCACTTGATTCAAATAGAGATGAGTTAATCAGAGGTTTTAAAGTTAACAACAAAAGCGACCGCTTGTTTCTGCTAACGCGCGCGACATGCGATCGATTTTATCGGCAACCTCGCGGGTATTTTGAATATTTCCAATGCCTTCCTGTGCAATATCGTGCAGGGTATTTATGTTTTTGGTAATTTCGTCGGTTACAGAGCTTTGTTGCTCGGTAGCAGAGGCGATCTGATAAATCATTTCGCTGCCTTTATTAATGGCTTGTTCAACCGTAACCAATGCGGCTTGAATGGTCTCAGACATCGCCAATACATTCGACATTTGATCAGAGCCTGCACGCATTGCACCTACGGCTTCTTCTACACCGCCTTTTAGACCGCTAATCATGCGTTGAATATCTTCGGTGGATTGCTGGGTGCGACTGGCTAGTGTGCGAACTTCATCGGCAACCACCGCAAAACCGCGGCCTTGTTCCCCGGCTCGCGCCGCTTCGATGGCTGCATTCAAAGCCAGTAGATTGGTTTGCTCGGCGATACCACGAATCACGTCTAAAACGCTGGCGATGTTCATGGATTCGTCGGCAAGTTTTGCAATTACCTGTGCGGCATTATTTACCGAGTTCGATAAATTATTTACGCTCACAACGGTATCATCCACAATGGTTCGACTTTCTGTGGCCTTATCGCGCGCATTTTGAGTTTCTGATAAAGCCGATTGTAAATTGCCCGCTACCTCGTGCACAGCATGACTCAGCTCGGTAACCGCAGAGGCGATTTGCTCTAGATTTTTATTTTGAGTTGAAGTCATGCGTTCGCTTTGGATTGTGGAGCCGTTAAGCGAATTTGAGGTATGTTCTAACTCTTCCGAGTCATTCTGAATCATTTTAATTAAATACTGTAATTTTCCCATTAACGAGTTGAAAGCTCTAGCTAATACGGCTAATTCGTCTTTGCCACGGTCATCAAGACGACCGCGTAAATCGCCATCACCTTGACTGATTTGATCGATAACATTGATCAGCGTATTTAGACGTACAGTAATTAATTTAGGTGATAGATAAATGCTTGCAGCAACGGCAAACAAAACAATACACATAGCGGTTATGAGAATAATCTCTTGATTATTGGTACTTTTAGCCACGCCATTGGCAACTTCTTCAGAAATATTTTTTACCACTTCAACGCTTACGTCGTAATGTCTGCGTAATATTTCAAAAAGCGTTTTTGCTTCACGGGTATTTAGTTCCTGCGCTTGGCGAGTAGAACCTTTTTCGGCAAGACTTATTACTTGACTGGCTTTTTCGTACCAGGCTTTGTAGTCTCTTTCAAAAGTAGCGATAGACGGTTCAATTTCAGGGTAGCCCTTCATTAAACCGCGCATTTTATTCATGCGATCGTAGGCTTGTTGAGCATTTTCTTCAAAATCTGCTTTTTCAGCTGCGGCAGAATTTCTATCACCCAAACCCATTAACGCAATAAAGTTTTGTGTTGCCGTCAGGGATTGATACAAATCTCTGTCGGCATTTAAACCAAGCTCGATAGAATCAATAAAAACTGAGGCTATTTCATTGTTATCTTCGGCGATCATTAAGCTGCTTCTAATGCAATATGCAGATAACAGTATAACGAGTATTCCGATTGCAACCGAAGGAATAGCCAGTTTAGTTTGAAAGTTTAGATTATTGAGTAGAGACATCATAACCGTATTTCTTTAGGCCACGTTATTCTTAGGGATAACTAAAAATATAGCCGATGCGCTAATGAATGCTCGTCCGCGGATTAGAAATTCCGAAAAACAACAATAAAAAGTGACTCTTATAATATTATCTAAATAAAGGTAACAGCTGTGAGTCGGAATAATTATTACCAATATTAAAATTTGAGCGGCTAGTGCAAACTCGTCTTCGAAGAAGCCATACGGAAGTGAAAAGACGAAGGCAAAACATTGACTGCGATTAGTTAATCAATGGTCAATTTTGGGGGAAGGTTGTTTGAATACTCCGATTAATGGAAAAGCGGTTTAATTTAGATCTCAAAAAATAGAATTTAAAAAGCAGAACTCAAAAAGTAGAAGTCAAAAAATTGACAATACAATAGCCGACTTTTTCACAATATTAATCAATTGTTTTTCATAACATTACCGACACATCCTTGTGTCGCCGAAACTCTAGGTTAGTCAGAGTTTATTTTATTTGGGTTGACCATCTATACCATCGCATAGCGTTTTGACATTATCAAAACCTAAGGCAAGAAGTTCGTTGACGGCCATTAAGCTTCTCTTGCCGCTGCGGCAATACACCAAAATTAAGTCGTCTTTATTCCATAAATCTAACGCTTTGTTTTTTAATTCTGTAAGTGGAATATTGATGCCGCCTAGATTTCGTTCTTGATGTTCATGCGGATCACGAACATCAACCAAAACGGGGCTTTGGTTGTTAACAAACTCTACGAACTCTACGGCAGAAATAATTAGATTGCTCGTATCTTGGCTCATGATTTTTGGGTAGTCCTTAAGAAAATTTTGATAATTCGACTCACCGGTGCACATTGGACATTGCGGTGAGTGTTGCAGTTGTACGGCTTTTAAATTAAATGGGGTCTGTGCAGAAAATTGCAACATCTGCGTTCCATTTGAACCTTCAAAATAGGTACGCTTTGCCTTTAAATAGTGTAGCGCCTGTACGGCTTGCAAGCTACCTAATACTCCGGGTACAGCACCTAAAACTCCCGCTTGGTTACAGTCGGGAACATCTGCTGGCGCTTGTGGAAATAAGCACCTAAAACAACCTTGTCCCGATTTAAATAACGCTAACTGGCCATTAAAGCCGAGTACGCTCGCGTAAAGCCATGGAGTTTGATAATAAGCACAAATATCATTAATTAAATAACGGCTTGAAAAATTATCGGTACAATCAAGAACTAAATCGACGTCTTTTATTAACCTTAACGCATGTTCTACTGTTAAATACTGATCTATCGCAAAAATATCGATATCACTGTTGAGTTTTTTAAGACGATTCTTGGCCGTTACCGCTTTATTACTGCCAAGGTCATCTTCTGTAAAAAGTATTTGCCGCTGCAAATTCGATAGGCTGACAAGATCCCCATCTAATAAGGTTATCTGGCCCACACCTGCGGCAACCAAATACTGTGCTGCTGGGCAACCCAAACCACCCAAACCAACAATTAATACCTTTGAGCTTTTAAGTGATTTTTGTCCAGACTCTGAAAATCCCTTCAGCTGCAAATGACGTTGATAGCGCTCCTGTTCGCGTTCGGACAGCGTCATATTTACAGAATTAAACACTTTATTTGGCATGATGATGCGAGATCTTTTCTGAGGCACTTTCAAAAATAGTTAACAGTTTTTGAGTTGTAGCTTCTGGATTTGGAGATTTTGTAATCGCAGTAATTAAGGCAATGCCAGAAACTCCGGTTTCGGCAATGGTATGAAAATTTGTTTCGTCAATTCCTGCAATCGCAACCAGCGGATAATCGTTAATAGCACTGCGCCAATAGTTAAGACCTTCAATGCCATGAGGTATCCAAGGCATGGTTTTTGTGGTGGTTGGAAAAATAGGCCCACAGGCAATGTAAGATGGTTTAAATACTCTAGTGCGAGCCATTTCCCAGTGGCTGTGGGTGCTGATTCCTAACCGTAATCCAGCAGCTTTTATTGCCAATAAATCGGCGTTGGCAAGGTCTTCTTGGCCAAGATGCACACCATAGGCGCCGAGTTCAATGGCAAGTTGCCAGTAATCGTTTATAAACAGCCGACAATTAAACCGTTTGGCTATGGTTATGGCTTGGGTAATTTCTTCAACCAATGCGTGACCAAATAAATCTTTAATGCGCAGCTGAATCGTTGAAACACCCAAAGGCAATAATCTTTCTAACCAAACAGCGCGATCAACAATAGGATACAAACCCAGTGGTTTTTTATCGTGATGATCTGTGCAAGAAGGAAAACCTTGTTCTATTGCGAAGCCATTAGAAGTTCTTTTAGAAGTTCTCTCGGAATACTCTGGCCAATTTTGGGTAGGAAAACCATTGGGTTCTAAACAACCCATATTGTCGTTGACGTTTGCGGCTTTTTCTATTGCATTTTGCACACACATTTTAGTGATAACCAATGCATCGCGAACATCGTAACCTCGGGCAATGGTTGCTGCTAGAGTGCTTGCGAAAAAACAACCACTACCGCGAAGATTCTTATTATCCAGTTTTACATTATGTAACCAAAATTGTGTATCTGGCCCCGCACAAAATTCCGACGCCCAATTAGAACTGCGATGACCACCGGTGATAATAACCCATTGGCAACCCATTTTTTGCAATGCTATTGCAGCAAGTTCTGTCGTTGAATCGTCGTGTATAGAAATTCCGGTGAGCGCTTGTGCCTCTGCTAGGTTCGGTGTAATTATCGTTACATGGGGAATTATTTTGGATTTAATTAACGAAATAATGCTGTTATTAGCAACGGAATAAAAACTGCTGGTTGCCAAGACTGGATCGTAAATTACCGGAATTTCTACCTGAGCTAAAAAGTCACTCAACCAATCAATTTGCTCGGTACTGGCAAGCATTCCGATTTTAATGGCTTGTGGATTTAGCGGTAATACGGCTTGAATTTGTTGTTCTAGCTCAATAACCGATACGGCATTTATAGCAATAACTTCGTGATTATTTTGTGCGGTTACCGCGGTAATGGCGTTAACGCAATGAACGGACAAGGCTTGGCAACTGCGGTTATCCATTTGTACACCGGCCATGGCGGCGCTATCGCTACCGGAGATACTCAGTACAACCGGTTTTTGAGTTAAAGTTTTAAATGAATGTGTGGGTGTTAACATAATAATGACAATAAATTATTGGTGCCAAAAAGGCGTTCCCAAAACGGGTGTGCTGGGTTTGGCAATATTTTTTTCAGGAATTATTCCCGCTTCAAACGCGCATCTTCCGGCTAAAACGGCGGCGTTAAATCCCTTTGCCATAAGTACGGGATCAGCCGCCTGTGCTATGGCGGTATTTAACAAAACGCCATCATAGCCGAGTTCCATAGCCTGAGTAGCGTGTGATGGTGCACCAATGCCCGCATCGATAATTAAGGTGACGTTGGGTAAACGTGCACGAAGATTTTTTAACGCGTAGGGATTAATTAAACCTTTACCGGTGCCAATGGGTGCCGCCCAAGGCATTAAAATTTTGCATCCCGCTTTAACTAAGGCTTCGCAAACTACAAGATCATCCGTGCAGTAGGGGAAAACCTCAAAACCTTGTTGTGTTAGTTCTTGTGCAGCTTCCACTAACGCGAACGGATTTGGCTGCAAGGTATATTCGTCGCCAATAACTTCGAGTTTAATCCAATGTGTACCAAAAATTTCACGAGCCATTTGCGCGGTAGTGATTGCTTCTCGCGCCGTATGACAGCCCGCGGTATTGGGTAAAATATTTAGATTTAAAGATTGTATTGCTTGCCAATAATTGTTATTTAAGTTCGATGACGTATTGTTTAAGCTGGAAGAAACGTTGTTTACATTAGAGAAGAGTTGTCTGCGAATCGAAACAGTAATTACTTCTGCGCCCGAAGTGACTACAGCGTCTTTCATTATTTGTGGTGACGGATATAACGCCGAGCCAATCATTAATCGGCTATTTAATTGTTTATCTGCAAGACTCCACATAGGTTATCCTCCTTGCATGGGCACCAATAATTCGATTTCATCGCCATCATGTAACACCGTGCTGCTGTAATTACATTTTGGTACAAAAGTCATGTTTACTGCTGTGGCAAAGTTTTGCGGAAGATCGGTTATCGCATTTAAAAGCTCATCTAAATTGTTAACGTCTGCAAATTCTTTGGGTTCGCCGTTTAAAATGATTCTGGTCACACGGATTCTCGATAGCGTGAATGTGATAAAGGTTGGTCGTTTAATCGGTATAAACTGCCGATAATTTGGGGTGGCGCTTGTTGCGTTATGTCTGCGATTACGTGCTCGGCCAATGCTGGTGCCATTAAAAATCCATGGCGATATAAACCGTTAACTCGAATAATTCCGTCGGCTTTTTGAATAAAAGGCAGATTGTCTAATACGGCTGGTCTACAATTTGTTCGGGTTTCGAGTATTCGCGCTTCTGAAAATCCGGGGTGAACTGAATAGAGTGCCGATAATAATTCTAGAGCCGAGCGCACGCTAATTGGGCTGTAATCTTCGTTTTCTATTTGCGTTGCACCCAATATATATCGATGATTATCACGGGGCACTAAATACAATCGATAACGCGGGTGCATTAAGCGCACCATATGCTTAAAATTAACATCGGGTGCTTCAATAAACAGTAATTCCCCGCGAACACCGCGTAATTGCGGCACATCGAGTTTTGCACCCATACCACGGCAATCTACCACGCAGTCAAAATTAAAGGTTTGTTTTTGGGTAATAACTTTTCGTTTATCTACACGCATGACTTCACAAAGGCCATGCCAAACAACACCATTAGCAAGTAATTGATCGGCAATTATGTCGAGAAATTCGCGAGTGTAGATCCACGATTCGTTTTTTAAATAGGTTGCTTCCTTAAAGTTGTGTTGTAACTCTGGCTCTATTTGTTGCAGTTGGTGTTGATTTAAAAACGCCAAATCACCACAAGAACCCAGTCGCTGATTTAATAATTGATTAAAATGATTTAAGTCACTCTGATCTTGAGCATGTGCTATAACCAGCGTACCGGCTTGATGAAAAAAATTCTCAGCCTGTAATGATTCCACAATGCTTGGCCACAGTTCGAGGCTGCGTTGACCCAAGTTGTAAATTAAGGGCTCGGAATGTTCTAATTCGCAGTAGGGCGCGAGCATTCCCGCAGCCGTGTAAGATGCCGCAGTTCCGCCAAAGATAGGATCTTTATCGAACAAGGTCACCTTTAAACCTAGAGATTGTAATTGCCAAGCAATGAGTCTTCCTAGAATACCTGCACCAACAATACCAATGGATTTTGCTTGATGATTGAGCGCGTCAAACATAATTAAACTTCTTTGTAGAGTTCGCTGCCTTGAGAGCGAAAGGTTTCAGCCATATTCGCGAAACCCTCGTCGATAACGGTATTATTCTGGTTTTTAGCGTACTCGCGCACTTCTTGAGTAATTTTCATTGAACAGAATTTAGGGCCGCACATAGAGCAAAAATGCGCGACTTTTGCGGCATCTTTGGGGAGCGTTTCGTCGTGAAATTCGCGTGCTCGATCTGGATCTAGGCTTAAATTAAATTGGTCTTCCCAGCGAAATTCAAAACGTGCTTTTGATAACGCGTTATCTCTAATTTGTGACGCTGGGTGACCTTTGGCTAAATCGGCGGCGTGGGCGGCAATTTTATAGGTAATAATACCTTCTTTAACATCGTCTTTATTGGGTAACCCTAAATGTTCTTTAGGTGTCACATAGCAAAGCATGGCGCAGCCATACCAACCAATCATCGCCGCACCAATGCCCGAAGAAAAATGATCGTAACCCGGTGAAATATCGGTAACCAAAGGTCCTAAAGTGTAAAAAGGAGCTTCGTGGCAATGGTTTAATTGTTCGTCCATGTTGGCTTTAATCATGTGCATGGGTACATGGCCGGGACCTTCGATAATAACTTGCACATCGTGTTGCCAAGCAATTTGAGTTAATTCGCCGAGCGTTTTAAGTTCTGAAAATTGCGCTTCGTCGTTGGCGTCGGCAATGCAGCCGGGTCGTAAGCCATCACCCAGCGAAAAGGTTACGTCGTAGGCTTTCATAATTTCGCAAATTTCTTCAAAGTGCGTATACAAAAAGTTTTCTTGGTGGTGTGCCAAACACCATTTCGCCATAATTGAACCACCGCGCGAGACAATGCCGGTAATTCTGTTCGCTGTCATGGGTACATATCGTAATAATACGCCGGCGTGTATCGTAAAATAATCTACGCCTTGCTCGGCTTGTTCAATTAATGTGTCTCTAAAAATTTCCCAGGTAAGATTTTCGGCAATACCGTTAACTTTTTCGAGTGCTTGATAAATGGGTACACTGCCAATGGGAACTGGCGAATTACGAACAATCCATTCGCGGGTTTCGTGAATATTATCGCCGGTGGATAAATCCATTACCGTGTCGGCACCCCAGCGGGTAGACCATACTAATTTTTCAACTTCTTCTTCAATAGACGAGGTAACAGCACTGTTGCCAATATTCGCATTTATTTTTACGAGGAAATTACGACCTATTATCATAGGTTCTAATTCGGGATGATTAATATTGGCCGGAATAACCGCACGGCCCGCAGCCACTTCACTGCGCACAAATTCTGGAGTTATGTACTGTGGAGTATTGGCTCCAAAGTTTTGCCCCGGGTGTTGATTTTTTTGCGCGTCTTTAAGGCATTGTTGTGAAAGTGCTAGGTTTTCTCGAATGGCAATGTATTCCATTTCGGGCGTAATAATGCCTTGGCGAGCGTAATGTAATTGAGTAATATTTTTACCGGGTTTTGCACAGCGCGGTTTCTTTTGTAAATTAAAACGCAGCGATTCTAAGGCTATATTATTTTTTCGCGTTAAGGTGTATTTTGAGGTGAAATCTGCAAGTTCTTCGCTATCACTTCTATCCAAAATCCATTGGCCACGAACCGAATTTAAGCCTTTTTTTACGTCAATATTACTGTTTGGATCGGAATAAGGACCAGAGGTATCGTAAATTTTGACGGGAGAATTTTCTTCCAGTGAGCCATCGCGAAAATGCGTTGGCGCTAGCGACACTTCACGCATAGCAACGCGAATATCTTTACGGTTGCCCTCTACGTAAATTTTTGTGGAATTTGGAAACGGTTGTGCAGAAATCGTTAATTGTGTGTTATCACACAGATTTTGGTCATTGCGTTTAGAATTTTGCATGCTTTTAAGCCTAGTATTTTCATTTGATAAAAATTACCCAGCATGCGACTCGTCATGGTGTGACAGAAGATACGAAGATCTTGTTTCCTACGCAGGTTCTAACCTGTTCAGGTTCACGGGTTTGGATCAACCATCTCAGCCTTAAAAAAGGCACCCCGACAAGACGCAATAATGATGTGACGGCGATTATTAGACGAGAGTTATTGTATGTCAATAACATTTTTAACGGTGATTTTTAGTAATCGATTAAGTGATTTGGAGAATGGTATGAAAAATTCACGGCCAAATGAATGGCTTACTTATTTTTTAAATGTTGAATTTTTTAAGAATGTTATCTCTGATTTTGTGGCTTACAGGAACCTCTGATTAACTCATCCTTGATTTAATCAGAGGGCAGAAATTGAAAATGTGATTTCCAATTTTTTCACAATTTCAATCACTTA
>CALMJT010000206.1 GCA_937864365.1 uncultured Alteromonadales bacterium
AATTTCTGTCCTCTGATTAAATCATGGATGAGTTAATCAGAGGTTCCTAGAGTTTTTACCGACACAAGCAGGTGTCGAACAATTTAATGACCACAAGTCGTTGAAATTGTGAAGAAATCGAATACAACACCGCCGATTTCTCTCTTTTGATTAAATCACGGATGCATTAGTCAAAGATCTTAGAATTTTTGAATTATCGATGTAACCCTACTTTCTGTACGGAAGGTTTTTGTGCGAATCCTGGTTTTAAATGCCGGAAATTTGGCTGACGTTGTTCAAATGCTACCCGCGTTTAGCGATGCCAAACATGCTTTTCCCCACATAGCAATTGATGTTGTCGTTGACGAGCGTTGGGCTCAGGTTCCTTCTTGGCATCCTGCGGTCGATAGAGTATTCACATTAGCAGTAAAAGACTGGCGAATCGGTATGTTATCGCTGGTTGCGTCTAACGAATTAAAACGCTTGCGCATTCAGCTGCGCAAACATGCCTACGATTGGGTGGTTGATTTACACGGAAATTGGTTGAGTGCATGGTTCAGTCGATCATTCAATACTAATAGTGTGGGCTTTAGTCGCCTAAACGATAAGAAAAAAACCTATTCGTTTTTGTACAATCAAAAAATTCCCGCCCAATGCAATCTGCATAGAGTCGAACAAATTCGCCGTTTGTTTTCAGAAGGCATCAACTACAAAATTACTTATCCAAATTGTTTTTATTCACTGGACGCAAACAGTTTTTGCCAAGGCTGTGATAACAGTGTGGTTCTGTGTTTTGGCTGTAAAGATAACAAGCAGCGTTATCCAGCTGCGTTAGGTAGACAGTTAATTCAAAATTTGGTTGATCAAGGCTTGCGAGTGAAGCTGTTGTGGCGTGATGCCGAATCGGGCAGCTACGTTAAAAGTATGGCCGAAGGAATTTCTTCGGTAGAAATTATGCCAAAGCTTTCACTTTCGGGAATTGCTGCGGTAATGGTGCAGGCGCGCGCCATAGTGACTGTTAATAATGGTTTAAGTCATTTGGCAGCGGCATTAGGTATTCCCACCGTTTGCCTGCTTGGACCAAAATCGGATTTAAACACCGCCGCTAAAGGCGCTAATCAATTAAAAATTATTGAAATACACTCCCCCGGATTTGACTATCCGCCTGCAAAAATTCAAACAGAGATAAACGATCTTATCGATCAATACCCATCTATTTGTTATTCCACCGAATTTTTTATGCAAAAGAGCACCGCATAAAAACACAACACATTGAAACGTTATGAATAACCAAGAATCTGCGGCTGGTAACAAAACCAGCTGGGACATATATAAAAGACTTCTCGCGTATATAAAATCCCATAAACTCAAATTTGGTTTATCGATTTTGGGTTTTCTTATTTACAGCCTAACGCAAGCATCGTTTGGTTACGTTATTGAAGAATTTATTAAAGCATTGCAAAACCCACAGGAAGGCCATCTATATTTCGTGCCTTTATTGGTGGTGGTTTTAGCGTTTATTCGTGGTGCCAGTTATTTTCTAGCAAACTACTCCATGTCGTTGGTTTCACTGGCCGTTGTTAATGATCTACGCAAAGAGTTGTTTGCGAAAATTCTTTATTTACCGAGTCATTATTTTGATCAACGTAATTCGGCAGAAATGGTTGCCATCATTACCTACAACATAAATCAGGTAAGCACGTCGGCTTCTAATGCGGTAAAAACCGTATTTCGCGAGGGTTTCACGGTAATCGCATTGCTGTGTTATTTATTTTATAAAAACTGGCAGCTCACACTGATCTTTTTATTAATCGCGCCCTTTATGGCGGGTATTGTTGCTCTGGCGAGTAAACGATTCCGTAAGCTCAGTAAGCGCATGCAATCGAGTATGGGTGATCTTGCTCACGTCGCCAACGAAGCAATTTCTGGATATCGCTTAGTGCGCGGCTACGGTGGTGAAGATTATGAACGCGATCGTTTTTATCAAAGCAGTGATCGTAATACTCAACAGGGTAATAAATTCAATTTCGTGCACTCCCTGCAAACGCCCGTGCTGCAATTTATTTTGTCGATTGCACTCGCCGGGGTTATGTTTTTGGTGTTGTTTATTAACGGCACTCCCGAAGAACACGTAGCCTATATTGTTATGGCGGGTTTATTGGCGCGTCCTATTCGTGCGCTCACTCAGGTAAGCGGCATGATTCAGCGCGGCATTACTGCGGCAGAAAGTGTGTTTGATGTTCTCGATAGCGACTCTGAGCCTGATCAGGGTCAGTATGAAATTGATCGAGTTAAAGGCCGTCTAGAAATTAAAGATGTACTGTTTCGGTATAATCCCGAATCGAATCCGGTCATTAATGCCATTAATTTAACCATTAAACCCGGCGAGACCGTCGCTTTGGTTGGGCAGTCGGGCAGCGGTAAAACCACCTTGGCTGCGTTAATTAGCCGTTATTATGAACCTGACTCCGGTGAGATTTTGTTGGATGGTCGGAACCTAAAAGATTATAAATTAACGAATTTACGCAACCAAATTGCGTTGGTGAGCCAAAGCGTTACCTTATTCAATTGCAGCGTAGCCGAGAATATTGCCTACGGTACACTCAGTAAAGCCAGTGAAGAGGATATAATCCGCGCTGCCGAAGCCGCACACGCTAAAGAGTTTATCGACCAGCTTCCAGAAGGCTTTAAAACCATTATTGGTGAAGATGGTACCCGCCTTTCGGGTGGTCAGCGTCAGCGAATTTCGATTGCTCGTGCACTGTTAAAAGATGCACCGATATTAATTTTGGACGAAGCAACCTCTGCACTGGATACCGAATCAGAACGCGCTATTCAAGCGGCGCTTGAAGAGTTAATGAAAAACCGAACTACCATTGTTATTGCCCACCGTTTATCGACCATTGAAAATGCCGATCGCATTGTGGTTATGGGGCAGGGTGAAATTCTTGAAATAGGTACTCATCAAGAATTACTGGCAAAAAACGGTGCCTATGCTCAGTTTCATTCCAACCAGCAACAGGACTAAAATCGACACCTACGGCAACACGAAATCATCCAGAGTTGCCAGTGATACAAGGACGCGTCCTTTGATTAAATCGTGGCTAAGTTAATCAGAAGTTACTTAACTACCAGCGTTGATGGAATACCGTCGAACTCATGAACTATTGGCAATATCAATTAATTTGGCGAGCCGCTTTACCTCTGGTGAAGCGGCGTTTAAAAAAACGCGCGCAATTAAATCCCGGATACGGCCAAAATGTTTCAGAACGCTACGGAACCTATACCCAGAGTTATCACAGCAATAAACCGGTTGTTTGGTTGCATTGCGTTTCTGTGGGTGAATCCATTGCCGCGCAGCCGCTTATTGAGTGGCTTATCGGTCTAGATCGTTTTCAATTATTATTAACCTGTTCAACACCTACCGGACGAGATCAATTGCAGTCAACCTTTGGCGATCGCGCTTGGTTGGTATTTGCACCTTACGATCTGGAAAAATTTGTCACGTCTTTTTTGGATACGTTTAATCCTAAAATACTGTTGGTTATGGAAACGGAATTATGGCCGAGTATTTTAAAGCACTGCAAAAAGCGCGGTATTACCAGTTTTTTAATTAATGGGCGTTTATCTGAGAAATCCGCAAAAGGTTACGCGAAGCTCGGCGGCTTAAGTCGAACCATGTTGGCGGATATTGATAAATTACTGGTTCAATACGAAACCGATAAAATACATTTTTTACAGCTGGCAGACGTTGAATCAAAAATCAACGTACTTGGCAGTATTAAATTTGATATTACGATAAGCGAAAACCTGCGTAACTGCGCCTTACAGCTCAAAAACCAATTGCGTGAAGCGGGTAAAGATTTTATATGGATCGCAGCATCCACGCATTTGGGCGAAGATGAAATTATTCTTCAGGCTCATCAAGAACTTCTGAAACAAAATCCTAACGGCTTGTTGATACTTGTTCCTAGGCATCCAGAACGTTTTGAATCTGTGGCGCAATTGTGCTCGCCCTATAAATTCGTAAAGCGCAGTTTATGGATTGCTAATTCAGAGTTAAATTTTAAGGATGTCCAGGTAATTTTAGGCGATACGCTTGGCGAATTAATGTTGTTGTACGGCTTGGCCGATGTGGCTTTTGTAGGTGGCAGTCTGGTTGAAAATGGCGGACATAACTTAGTAGAACCTGCTAACTGGTCGCTGCCATTGCTGAGTGGGCCGAGTTTATTTAACTTCTCGGTGATTTCTTCGCAATTAAAACAAGTTGCTGCTTTAGAAATTGTTCACGATTCAGTGCAATTAGCAGATGCTTTAACGGCGCTACAAAGCGATAATTTACGCGCAGAAAAAGGTGGTGCAGCCTTAGCTTTTGCCAAGAAAAATCGAGGCGCGTTGGATCGAGTTAAAGATGCGTTATTGCTTTTTTTATCGAAAATTTAAGGGTTTATTGTCGGCATCAAAGAACGCAAGCGTTGGTGAATAATCGTAATAACGCCGACGCTGATCGCCAGATAAATGCGAGCTTATTTTGTTGTCGTGCTTTAATTCATTCCAGGTGTTTATTTTTCCCGCTGAATTAGATTTTTGTGTTGCTAGAGTTATTGTCTTATTTTTAAGAGTGAAATTCGAGTTTTTAAACGCGGTCGAAAGAATGTTGGCGGCGGTATTATCGAATTGTGCAAGAGTAGTTTTTGGTGTTAATTGAAATTCCAACAGATTTTTGTTTAAGGTTTTTGCGGTATTTTTAACGGTGTTGTAATGATTGATATAACATCGGTGTAGATGTTCATAAATAGCTGGTTGTTGCTTTTCTTCATTAAAATCCAACGAATACAAATCACCAAAAACTCGTGTTAATGATCTGTGCAATAAAGGATGTAAATCCTTTGCGGGTTGTTGAGTTATTTTTTTAAGCAGCAACAGGATGGACGGCAGCCAGTCATTAATGTTGCGATGTAAATAAATCCAAATACTGTTTGGAAAGACTTCGTTTAATTCAAAAAAGTCCGAAAATATAGGCGTATCGGCAATAACCTGGGCTTTTTCAATACAGGCTTGACTGTAAGCGGTATGTGCAACCGAATAGTTGAGTTGTAAAAAAAGCTGGCACATGCTGGTCGTACCTGTGCGCGGTAGACCAACAATGAAAATTTTGTGCATGAAATTGATCTGTGGCTTTATTGGTTTTGGTATTCTTCGTACATCAGATAATAACTTTCATGCATGCCCAGGTTTTGATAGGTCTTTTGCGCCGTAGTATTTTCTTTTTCTACGTATAAACGGTATCCGCACACATTGCCTTGGGTTTCGGCAATTTCTTTTACCGCTGCATAAAGCTGTTTGTACACGCCTTGGCGACGAAATGGTTCGGCCACATAAACACTTTGAATCCACCAAAATTCTTTATTGCGCCAATCGCTCCACTCTTTGGTAATCATTAAACTTCCAGCGACCACATCATTTTGTGTTGCCACTAAATAAAATCCGCGAGAAGGGTTTTTAAGAAGTTCGGTGACACCGGCGGTTAAAATGCTGGAATCTAGCTCTTTGCCTTCGGTTTCTAAAGCCATGGCTTGGTTGAAATCAACCAGTGTTTGCAGGTCGGGCAATTGTCCCTGACGAATAGTGAATACAGATAAGGTCATAAAAAATTCTTAAAAATGTTGATGGCAATAATGAATTAATTTCGTGGTGAACGCGCGTAATAAATCGGATTTTACCGACCAAGTATGCCAGTAAAGAGGCACAGTAATGGGAATTTCTGGATTTAAAATTATCAGTTCGCCACGATCAATGTATTTTTGGCATTGTAATTGGGGAACAATTCCCCAGGCAAATCCGAGTTTAATAAAATCCAAATAGTTTTCAACGGATGGAATTTGATGGTAGCGGTAATCCGCCAAGGTAATATCAAAATGCTCCGCCAAATATTTTTCTTGCAGCTGGTCTTTGGGGCCGTAATGCAGGGCCGGTGCTAATTTAAAACGCTCGGCGCTGGGTTTTTCGGGAAAATATCGCGCGTAGAATTCCGGCGTGCATACGCAGTGGTAAATCATTTCGCCTAAGGTGTAGCAATCGCAGCCAGATACCGCTTGAGATTCGGCGCTCACAGCACCAACCACTTCGCCGGTGCGCAGCAGCTGCAAGGTTTGGTCTTGGTCATCAACACGTAGATCGAGCAACACGGTTTTTTGCTGCATAAATTCAGCAGTTGCCTTCAAAAACCAGGTGGCAAGGCTGTCGGCGTTTACAGCAATGGTCAGTTTGTGAACGGTGTTATTGGTGCTGCCGAACATTTCAGATTCAAGCAGTTCGGCTTGGCGGTAAAAGCTCATAAGGCGCTTGCCCAGCTCGGTCGGCACGGGTGGGCTAGAGCGCAACAGTAGCGTTTGCCCAGATTGCTGTTCGAGCTGCTTGATGCGTTGCGATACCGCCGACTGGGAGATATTCAGGCGTTCCGCGGCGCGATCAAAGCTGCCGCTTTCGATTACGGCGGCCAGCGCGCGCAGTTGTTTGTTGATGAGCTGCATTAGAAAAACTTATCTGAGATAAATATATTTAGTTTTTGTGGATGAAAGCAGTGTCTTAAACTTAGCAGAACTTGTCCACAGTACCCGATGAATTCCTCATTGGTTTTATCTCTATCCCGTATTTTTTAAGAAGAAAACTATGACCAGCTTGTTGCCGATCGTTCAAGGCTATTCTTTGACTCTTGGTTTAATCGCCGCAATTGGCGCCCAAAACGCGCTGCTTATCAGCCAATGTATTCGTAATCAACACCAGTGGTTGATGGCCGGAATTTGTATGCTGATTGATATCATGTTGATCAGCGCCGGTGTGTTCGGTTTGGGCCTAGTTATCGAAAACGCGCCCGGTTTGATGCTGTTTTTTAAATTAGGTGGCGCTGCCTTTCTGTTTTGGTACGGTGCGCGATCGTTTATGGAAATGCGTGTCGAGCAGAGTTTGGTGGCCGATGATCAGGTCGTTACCGCGCGTAGAACCATTATTCTCACTACCTTAGCGGTGAGTTTGTTAAATCCACACGTCTATCTTGATACCGTTATTTTGATTGGCTCGGTGGGTGCTGCGTTACCAGAAAATCACCAGTGGTTGTTTGCCCTAGGCGCTTCCTTGGGTTCTATCTCTTGGTTTATTAGCCTATGTTTGCTCGGTAAAATTTTGCAGCCAGTGTTTGCCAATGCCAAGGCTTGGAAGGTGTTGCACGGTATTGTTGGTGTGACCATGTGGGCGATTGCATCGAGCTTGTTATACGCGGCTATTAGCGCGTAAGTGCTAAACGGCAAAAGTACTCAACAGAAATGTGCTGGCTAGAAAAATAACTGCCAGAAAAGTAACAGTTAGGTTGATCTAGCGAGACATAAATTTTGCCAGCGGGTTGTCTTTGAGTTCTTGCTCCCGCTCGGCAGACATGTCCGCTTCAAGTTTGGCTAAAAACTTACGGTAGTTGTCGGCTTTGGCAGCAAGATTAGGCACCTTTTCAAGTGCGGTGACTAATAATGAGTAAGCAGAAAAGACCAACGACTTATCGTTAAAGCGTTTGTGGAAGTTGTTGAGTAGCTTAATTGCCGCCTTAGGATCGCCTTGGTTTAACAGGTCTTTGGCAAGCTGTATGCAAATATCGGGTTTTTGTGGCATGTAATCAGGCGCCACATTAATGATGGTTCTGTAGGTGCTTGTGGTCGCGAATTCTTCATTGCGCGACATAATTCTGGGTAGATAAGCGTCGGCATATCGAACCAATCCGTCTTTATCGTTTACCGCACACATCAATCGAAAGCATTTTTCCCAAAGACTTAAATTGTTGTAATTTTTGGGCAGAATTTCTTTGTAAATCTCTAACGCGTCTTGATAAAGACCTTCTTTTACCAACACCTCAATGTGTGCCAGACGCACGTCTAACTCCTGGCGTGGCTCGCGAATAACGCTGGAATCTGCGGCGTAAAATCCTAAGGCATCTTGTTTTTGGAAAACTAAATAACCCATCATGTGAAAGGTGATGATTTGGTAGTAACCAGAGATCATGCTGTTGGCAATGATTTGAATGTTGGAGTGACCCGCACCAATTAATCCATCAAGTACCACCACCGACGACATCATAATGGCGATAAAAATTAACATGATTACATAGGATGCGCCGGTGGCCTTGATAAGCCGACTGATGTTGCTCGGGTTCACCGCTTCCGGCAGTGAACCTTCGATGGCCAGTAAAATAAATACGGCGGGCAGCAAGAATAGTTCGAGCAGTACCATCACAATGGCGAGCTCTGCGCCTAAAAATGCGCTGGTAAAATGCAATAGAGCAAACGCCAAGATCATGATGCCGATAAGTTGAATCAGCAGCTTTAAGCCACCCTGTAAACTATCGACAACCTGGGGCGGTTCCATGACGCCCTCGGCGGTTTTTTCTAAACAATCGAATGAGTAGCGCAGCGAAATTGCCAGTGGCAAGATATACACCCAGAAAATACCAATGAACTGGGCGACTAGCGTCAATACGGTTGTCAGTGCAATGAGCTGAAGTGCTTGAGGTTTGAATCCGTAGCGGTAGATTTTATTCAGACGGCGCCAAAAGGGTTCAACACTGTAGGCAGCACCCAAAAAACTGAGTGGCTGGCGACAAATAAAACAGCGCTTGGCTTCATCGTTTTCAGATGCCACATTCTCGTCGCTACAGTTATCGCAGGTAAAACGCTTACAGTGGCGGCAGTAGTAACTGGCCGAGACCAGTGGATGATATTTACAGTGGCTCATGAATGGCGACGATCGAGGTTTAACCTCGTAAATCCCTTAATTTATAGTTTGGCAGTAAGTTCATCGGCCAACTGATCATAGTGAAGTTTTTTGTCGATGTAACCTTCACGTTCATAAAAATGCGATAACCGGCGCGCTAGTTTGGCGCAGGCGGCACCCACGAAGTTATTTTCTAAAAGGTTTTTCAGAATTTTTTCGCTGGCCAAGCCTTCTTTATTATCCAAGAGTTTTAATGCGATTTGCGCTTGGGTTTCATTGGCAAACTCGAATTGCTCGGTCTCCCCTAGGCTTCGCCAGTAGTTAGACCAAGCGGTAGCCAGTCCTTCGAGCTTATTGTGTTGATTCAAGCACTCAATCAAAAATTCTCTCTGGTTTTCTCCGCCCACAGCTTTGAATAAATTAAGTTTGATCTGCAATAACGGTGTTTGCTCACCGTGGGTTGCGATCATTTCATCCACCAGTTTTAGTGCACGAGTAAAATCGTAGGAGGCAATTGCGCGATATACCTTGTCCTGATCTTCTAAAAAAGTATCAACCTGTTGATTTTGTTGTAGATAATCTTGGTCGATGGCGCGGCTGTTGGTATAGAGCGTATAAAAAATCAATGATCCACCGGCTAAAAAACCACCGACGTGAGCGCTGTAGGCGACAGGCGAGTTGTCATCAAAAATAAGCCGCATTAATTCGCTGACAATATAAAACGGTAAAAGCCACAGAGCCGGTGCTCTAAAGTAGCCAACGAACACAAAAGCCCAATAAAAGAACTCGATTTTCTTCAACTGAAACAGGGTTACGTACATCGCCATAACCGCTGAAATGGCGCCACTTGCACCGACTAGATGCGTACTGCCGTCAAAGCTCGACGGAAAAATACAGTACATGAGGCCGCCGCCCATACCACCAATTAGGTAATAAATGACAAAGCGAGTTAATCCCAGTGCAGCCTCAACGGCGAAGCCGCAAATCAACAAAAACACCATGTTACCCAATAGATGCCAAGTATCGCCGTGTAAAAATTGGTGGGTGATTAGGGTGACAATGCTGAATTCTTTGGGACTTAAACCATAAGCGCGATGACTAACGGTGTTCACAATCGCTTGGACTTTTTCGCGGTCGGTACGCCAGCGGTTTAATAAATCGGGATCACTTTTGTAAAAGGAGTCGGTCTCGGCAACAAATTCGGCGAATTTCTCGTTGAACACCATATCGCCGAGCACATCGTTAGGATTTTCACGTTTGTATTCGGCGAAGGTCAGTCCTGTTTTTTCGCCGTAGGTCTTCTCCCAAAAATTTTCGTAGGGCGCTAATTCGAGTTCATTAAGGCCGCGGCTTTGATATTCCCCAACTGCATGTTCGAACTTCTTGTCGTCACCACTTTGATAAACAAGGAACACCAAAATATTGATTAGAATTAACGCAAACACCGCAACCGGTGGGCGGGTCCAATCAATTCGCTTTTCTGTAGGTAAGACGACCATAGTTTCGCAATTTGGCAGTTGTAGGATTAATGTTTAGGACGCTTTAGAAGTGCGTCTACATCAGTGCTTTTCTCAGATGACATTGACGTCACACTATTTTGACGATGCTGATCCTATTTTAGAAGAGTTTGCATCAAGAAATGTCATTCTTTACCCGGGTTTTGGTTATAAACCCGAGTAAAGAAGAAAATGAAGAGATTTTTATTGGTTTTGCGGATAAAACACTGGTCTATTTATGACGTGTTATTTTTACAGCTTTCTGCCAAGGCGCTTTTCGATCTGACGTTTTTCCCAGTTAGCACCAAACAGGTTGGTGATTTCAAAAGCGCTCAATCCGTGACTGATAATGCCAATTCCCCAGCCCATCGCCGGCCACCAAGCCCAAATGTGCGAAGGATTTGTCGCCAAATTGATAATAAACAACAAGCTAATCACGGTTACATAGGTAACGCAGTGAGAATAGAAACTTTTTATCGATCTTACTTGATCAATTACAAGTTGTTCTTCCATTGTCATCGATGTGTCGTTTTGCATGTCTGGCTCCGTTTGTAATTTTTCGATCGTGGTTTCGAAAACAGCAGCTAAGGATTTCAAAGACTCCAAACTGGGCTTCTCACCACGCTCGATTCTTTGAATCGTGCGAATGCTTAAACCACTTAACTGGGCCAATTGGTCTTGGGACCAGCCGCGTTGCAATCGAAGTTTTCGAATGATCATATCGTTTTCCTATCTGCTGTAACGGCGTTAAAAGTAGTGCTAAAACGGCTTTGACGGTGACGACAGGCGCCCGACAGCTTTATGACATGTTATAAAAATCAAGCACTTACAAAATTTTTTGGATGTGGACAAATTCAGCACTTAAAAATCTGTGATGCATTTATGGTGCAACAATCTGGCATCGACCCTTCATAAAAAATGCTTTGGAAGCTGGAGTCAAACGATATAACAGTTCTTTGTAGTTGGGAGATGAGAGAGAAGGGTAGAGCCGATTGCGCGGCGAGAGGGTGTAGGTTTGAAAAGGGCGAATCTTAAGAGCTTGAAGTATGTGCACCTATTAAATCGATTTGATAGGACAACCAATTTGATCGGACAACCAATTTGATCGGACAACCAATTTGATCGGACAACCAATTTAATAGGTGCACAGTAACGATTAATCTACACCGTAATTAGCACGGGTTTTTTCATCGGCAGAATCAAGCCAGTTGTTTAACTCTAAGATATCCCCCGGAGTTAAGGTGCCAGCAGTTTGCTTCAACGACAGCGTATCGATGATGTAATCGTAAAGCGCGTTGTAGTAGTTAGACTTGGCTTCAAACACACCTTGTTGAGCATTCAATACATCAACAAAATCACGGGTACCTACTTCGTAGCCCGCTTGTGTTGCCTCCAAAGAGCTCTCACTAGAGATGATGGCTTGCTTACGGGCTGAAACAGTCGCGACATCGGTTAACACGCCCAAGTGCTGTGAACGTGCCGATTGGATAACTTCACGCTTGGTTTGCAAATACGATTCTTGAGTTTGCGTATATTGGGCGTGCGCTTGGCGTTTTTGCGCATTCAGACCACCACCATTGGTGATTGGCAGGGTCACCGATACGGTAAAACCATCGCGATCGATATCTGGGTCGCCGTCAAAGTTGTGATCCTGTGACGCCAATAGCGTTGCATCAACGGTTGGTAAAATAGCACTGGCTGCGGCTTTGGAGCTTTGTCGTGCAGCTTCGGCGGCAAGTTTTGCAGCTTTCAACGAGTTGTTGTTTTGCAGAGCAAAATCGACCCACTCTTGGCGAGTGTTCGGCACAGGTTCGGTGACCGGGAAGTTGTCCGACAACGACGATACCGAGTTCTGCAAAGCACCGGTAATCACTTCGAGTGTGTCGTAGGCGCTGCCCAGAGTGTTGCGGTTACCTAGGGTTTGTGCGCGAGCACTGTCGTAATCAGCCTGAGCGTTATGCACATCGGTAATGGCCGTTAGGCCCACTTCAAAACGCTGCTGAGTTTGCTCCAACTGGCTTTTAAGTGCTTTTTCAAGCGCAATGGAGTTCTCCAACACGTCTGCGGCACGCAAGACATCAAAGTAAGCGTTGGCCACACGAAGAATAAACGCTTGCTCATCGGCAGCAAATTGCGCTTCTGCCTGATCAGTTAAACGTAAACCTTGTTTGTAGGTGTACCAAGCGTTTAGGTCGAACAATGCTTGGGTCAGTGAGATGGAGTAATTCACTGAACGCGATGCGGTATTAAAGTTACTGAATCCGGTTTCAATATTAATGTCGGAATATTCTGCCGACGCGCCAATGTTTGGCACAATCCCGGTTCGGTTGATGATTTTTGCCTGAATTCCGGCTCGGTAGGCGGCTTCGTCGGCTTTTAATTGGTGTTCATTTTCCAACGCGAGCTGGTAAACGCCTTTTAAATCGATGGCGAAGCTGGTCAATGGAGCGGCCAGTAACGAGAAAGATAACAGATACTGAAGTGGTTTTTTTACCATGCGTATGAAGCCTTTGATTCCATAAAATACCTTTTGGATTTACCAAAAGGCTTGAGAATTGGAGCGAGTTTGCATTATGAAGCGTGCAACATTCAGATGATTGATGGTTCGACGCGATTCACCAACACAGTTCGAGAGTGGTTTGTGGACGTTAACCCTAAGACGATATAGGTGTCGAGAGTCGTCGAGTTGTGACCTTTGACGTAAACGGAACGAAAATGGTTTCACTTCAATCAACGATAAATGCAATAGTCTGTTTATATGGGTGCTTAAATTACGGTTTCAAATGTCAATGAAAACACTCAGTCTTAAATGATGTGCATTGTTGGTGGATCCATTCTCATTCTCCTGTAATTTTATCGCTTCTCTATCGTTTGTCTTGCACAATCCTGCAAATATATTTAACAAAAGCCCAAAGATTATGGTCGCTGCGTAAGTAAGTGCTGCGAACCATTAAGAATTGTTGTGTGCAGGGCATTAACGCACTGATTTAGGAAAACTTTATGGATACAAGCAATAAGTCATCATTCACAGACCAAGACGTTACGCTTGAAAATACGCAGGTTGCTTATCAAGGCTTCTTTAAGATGCTCAAGTACACACTTAAGCATCGATTATTTAACGGCGGCTGGAGCAAAAATTTTTCTCGGGAGCTATTTGTGCGCGGCGATGCGGCTGCGGCTATTTTGTACGATCCAAAAGCCGATCAAATCGGCTATGTTGAGCAGTTTCGGGTAGGCGCTATGGCCGCCGGACAAAATCCATGGTGCTTGGAGGTTGTAGCAGGAATGATCGACAAAGGCGAAACCGGCCGCTCGACCATTGAGAGAGAGCTTGTCGAAGAGGCCGACTTTTATCCCGCAGAAATTATCGAAATAGGTTCTTATCTATCAACACCTGGAGGTTGTGACGAGCGCGTTTGGCTGTATTGCGCGCTGGGAGATCTTAGCAAGATTGGCGGTGTTCATGGTTTGGATGACGAAAACGAAGACATTCGTGTGCACGTTGAATCTGCGGAAACTGTGCTAAATCGAATCTTTACGGATCGGTTCAATAACGCTGCAACCGTTATAGCTTTGCAGTGGCTAGCGCTAAACCGAGCGCGACTTATCGAGGCGCATCGAGACTAACTCTTCTTTTGGGATTATCGGGAGAAGCAAAGCAAGTCTCCAAATCCGAAAAGTTGGCGTATTCATTGCGCCTAGCCATGTCTTTGGAAATTCGTTAATTTGGCTGACGGATTCTAAACTGAAGGAACCTCTGATTAACTCATCCATGATTTAATCAGAGAACAGAAATTGACAATGCGATTTCCAATTTCTTCACAATTTCAATCACTTACCGTTCTTGAAATTGGCGACACATCCTTGTGTCGCGAGAAACTCTAGGTTAATCAGCGTTTCCTGAACTAGAAATTGGCCGTTTAGGGCAATCATTTACCGTACAAAACTTACCGTACAAAACTTACCGTACAAAAGAGTTGTTGGAGATTATGAACTCAGTACTTAAAGAACGCCGTCAGTATGTCGTCGACTTGCGCGCTCAGCAGGCTGAGTGTGATGCCAATTATCATCGCCTACTTAAACTGCTACCAACCATGGAGCCAAAAGAGTCTAGAGATTATGTGCTTGATGGTCGTCACCATCACAA
The DNA here is from genome assembly GCA_937864365.1 of uncultured Alteromonadales bacterium. GTDB lineage: Bacteria > Pseudomonadota > Gammaproteobacteria > Pseudomonadales > Cellvibrionaceae > Sessilibacter. The sequence continues at coordinate 14,377 of CALMJT010000206.1, forward strand.
TCGCGAACAGGTTTCTCTAAAGGTTCTTGAGCAGGCGCCGTATACCTCGACCATTGAATTTAAACAGAGCGAGCCTAGTCATGGCTGGTCGCCCAACTGTGTTTTGCGTGTGCGTATGTATCACGATGCGAAAATGGCTGAGGTGGTTTCTTGGGATGAGCATTGGAACACACGTGCTCGATATCATTATCCCAACAAAAACATGTACCACGTAGATGAGAAGGCACAGCTCAACAAATTCTTAGGTGAATGGCTTGCGCACTGCTTATCGTGTGGTCGAGTTGACACTCAGAATGTCAGTTGACGGCTTGAAAATAGGTAGATTTTACAAGATTTCGACGCTTTGACGCTCCAATTTGTGTACTGGAGCATAAAATCAGACAAAAGATTCTCGAATTCAACCCGTATAGTTTCTGATCACCAATCTATTTTTGTATACTCCGAACTAAATAGCTCTGACTGTTCAGACCAACGGAGTTGGAACCTTGATATCAATATTTTCAGGGCTACTACGCAAAGCTTTAAACTCCGCAAAACGGGGGCAGACCTTGTATATGCACACATCAAAACCGATTCGTATCGCTCAAGTTACCGATCCTCATTTGGGTCGCAGCTACGGCGATAAGCTGCTTGGCGTTGACGCCGACCAAAGCCTACGGGATGTGTTAGCAGATCTGTCTGCTCACGACTTATTGATTGCATCTGGCGATATTTCTAACGACGGTAGCCCAGAATCATACCGTCGCTTCGCCGATACCATCGCTGAGTTTGGGTTCTCTCGCTATGCGTGCTTGCCTGGTAACCATGATGACCACGAAGTCATGGCCCGAGTGATGGGGCCTGCGGTAATGAATCCGGTGTTGGTTAACGATTCGTGGATATTCATATTGCTCAATTCACGAGTACCCGGATACGAGTACGGTGATCTTGCCGATACTGAGTTAACGTTCTTAGACAAAACGTTGGCGCGTCACCCTAATCACCACGTTATGGTGTTTTTGCATCACCAGCCGGTGCGTGTTGGTAGTGCTTGGATTGATCAGTACATTGTTCGCAGTGCCGATCGGTTTTTTAGCATCATCGACAAGCACAAAAATGTTCGCGGCGTTGCTTGGGGACATGTTCACCAAGATTTTCATACCGAGCGTAATGGTGTGCATTTGTTTGCCAGTCCATCAACGTGTATTCAGTTCAAACCCAATTGTGATGACTTCACATTAGATACTGAGATGCCCGGTTATCGAATGTTTGAATTACACGCCGATGGTCAAATCACGACGGAAGTTAATCGAGTGTCCGAGAGGGACTACAAGGTTGATTACAGTTCTCACGGCTATTAGTCTCCGGTCATATCTCTCAAATCCGCAAACCGCTTAGGCTGCGGATTTGGCATCACTAAGTTCATCGATTAGTATTCCTGAAGCATTAATTGGAATACACCAACCATGTCTGATGAAACTCTCTTATACATTCACGGATTTTTAAGCTCGCCGCAGTCTTACAAAGCGCAAAAAACCAAAGAATGGCTTGCTGAATGTCATCCCGAGATACGCTTTGTTGCCCCAGAGCTAAGCCCATATCCTTTTGACGTTAGAGATACTTTGACGCAAATCGTTGAAGGTTTGGTCGGGCGCGTCTATTTAATGGGAAGTTCACTGGGTGGTTTCTGGTCTACTTATCTAGCCGAGCGCTACGACTTGCCAGCGGTTTTGATTAATCCTGCCTGTGAACCGCATAAGTTACTCCCGCGATATGTAGGTCAAACCGTGCAAAATTACCACTCCGAGCGGAGTTACCATTTAAGTCAGCAACATGTTGATGAGTTGGCCGAAATCGGATCTGCTCCCATGACCAAGCCAGAAAACTATTGGTTGATGGTGCAAACTGGCGATGAAACCCTTGATTATCGCTTGGCTGTGGCCAAATACGCCGGTGCTCGTCAATTAGTTGAAGAGGGTGGGAATCATGGTTTTGAACACTTCGAACGGCATCTACCCGCAACCGTTAGCTTTTATCGTGAATTCTTCCAAAAGGGCTAACTGATTGATTTTTGAGGGAATACATTTTTCCAAGAAACGGTTACGCTAGAACTATCGCCACTATTATTTGAACGCTTTCATGTCTAAATATACCTCTCAAGATATCGAAGTCCTAACGGGACTGGATCCGGTGCGAAAGCGCCCCGGCATGTATACAGAAACCACACGGCCAAACCATTTGGCACAAGAGGTTATCGACAACTCCGTGGATGAAGCCTTGGCCGGTCACGCCAATGAAATCATCGTTACTTTGCATAAAGATCACTCCATGACCGTTACCGATAATGGTCGCGGTATGCCTGTGGATATCCATCCCGAGCAAGGTAAACCGGGTGTTGAAGTGATTTTGTCTACCCTCCACGCTGGCGGTAAGTTTAACAACAACAACTACCAGTTCTCCGGTGGCTTGCACGGGGTGGGGGTGAGTGTTGTAAACGCGCTGTCGAAGATTCTTGAAGTAACCATTCGTCGAGATGGACAAATACACCGCATCGGCTTTATGGGTGGTGACAAAGCCAGCGATCTAGAAGTTATTGGCACCTGCGCTAAAAAAGATACCGGCACCAGCGTGCGCTTTTTACCCGATCCTAAATACTTCGATACCTTCAAGTTCTCGATTTCACGCATGCGCCACGTGTTGCGCGCAAAAGCGGTTTTATGTCCCGGTTTAAAGGTGGTTTTTAATAACCAGCAAACCGATGAAATCGACGAGTGGTATTTCGAAGACGGACTTAAAGATTATCTGTTAGCAGCAACTTCAGGCTGGACAAGCCTGCCGGAAGTGCCTTTTGTCGGGTCATTCACCGGTGAAACCGAAGGCGCCGATTGGGCCGTGCAGTGGTTGGTTGAAGGTGGCGAACTTATTCAAGAAAGCTACGTAAATTTAATTCCCACCTCCCAAGGCGGCACCCATGTTAATGGCCTGCGTACCGGTTTATTAGAAGCTTTGCGTGAATTTTGCGAGTTTAGAAACCTGCTCCCGCGCGGTATTAAACTAACGCCCGACGACATCTGGACTAACTGCTGTTTTGTTCTGAGTTCGAAAATGGCCGATCCGCAGTTCTCTGGCCAAACCAAAGAAAAGCTCTCCTCCCGTGAGGCGGCAGCTTTCGTTTCGGGTATATCCAAAGATGCGTTCAGCCTATGGTTGAACCAGCACACCGGAGAAGGTGAAAAGCTTGCCGATTACTGCATCAGCAATGCCCAGCGTCGAGTGCGTTCCAGCAAAAAGATTGCCCGTAAAAAAATCACCCAAGGCCCCGCTTTACCCGGCAAACTGGCCGACTGCTCCAGTGACGATCCGGTTCGCGGCGAGCTGTTCTTGGTGGAAGGTGATTCGGCGGGTGGTTCTGCCAAACAGGCGCGCGATCGCGAATTCCAAGCCATCATGCCGTTGCGCGGTAAAATTTTAAATACCTGGGAGGTCGATAGTGCCGATATTCTTGCCAGCCAAGAAGTACACGATATTTCCGTAGCGCTGGGCGTTGATCCCGTAACGCTCGCCGTTCTCCTCGAAAATGCCGCGC
>CALMJT010000207.1 GCA_937864365.1 uncultured Alteromonadales bacterium
TAGCCCCCTATTTAAGAACCTCTGATTAACTCATCCATGATTTAATCAGAGGACAAAAATTAAAAGTGCGATTTCCAATTTCTTCACAATTTCAATTACTTACCGTTCTTGAAATTGGCGACACATCTTTGTTTGTGTCATCAGAGTGTCACCGGAAACTCTGGGTTAATCAGAGTTTCCTTTAGTTTGACGTAGATGACGACTAAAACAGAAAACCAGGTGCTTTATATATTGACAACATAATTGAAAATATTACAAGCAAACTATGCTCGCAGGCCTGTTTAAATCGTATTCACCCTAATTACGTCAAAATACATACCAATAAATTTATCTGTAAGAGCTTCCAAAGCAGAACCTCTACTGAAGAACGGCTCAAGCAGCGCAGGCAAGGCACCCTCTCAAATAAGAAAGGTCGTTTTCCATTTTGTGGCCTACATCTCTGTCGAATATTTCGTTAAAAATAGACCAGTCTAATCTATCAGAGTTTAACGAAAACCATGGCTTCCACGCGCAACGATGACAAATATTCTGGCAATAAAGAGAGTTTAATTGCGGCCGGAGAGGCTTTAATCAGAAAAGCCAGTTATTCGCAAATTGGTATTAACGACGTTCTGCGAGAAACCGGAATTCCCAAGGGTTCGTTTTATCACTATTTCGATAGTAAATTAGAGTTTGGTATTGCTGTTTCCGAATTTTATCACCAAAAGCAAATGGAAACGGCACGTAAAACTCTTAAAAATCAGCACCTAGCGCCTATCAATCGTTTACAAGGTTTTTTTGAAAGCGCCCTGCAAGATATGAAAACCAAACAATTTACTCAAGGTTGCTTAATGTGCAATTTAACCACCGAATTAGCCGATGAAAATAATGAATTAAAAAATGTGCTTAATCGGCAATGGCAAGAATTAAGCAATGAAATAGCCGATTGTTTAAAAGCCATTGAATTAAAGTCGCTAAATTTAGAACACCTAAGCAGAACAGAGGCAGCAGACTGGTTACTGAATTCTTGGAGCGGTGCATTAACACGCATGAAATCCAGTGGTAGCGCACAGCCTTTACATTTATTTCTTAAATCTCTGCACTTGCAATCAACCATTAATCATTAATCAACCAAAATCAGTTTTATTAAACACTTCAAAAATACATTGATTAATAGATGTTTTAACCGCCCTTACAGAGCAACCTTCACTGAATTAACTAACGTTATTTAATTAAAAACGGGATTATCATGCAAACTAAAAAAACCATTTTATTAACCGGCAGCAGCCGTGGCATTGGTCTTTTAACCGCTAAAACTCTTGCTAAAGCTGGACATAAAGTTTACGCCTCTATGCGCGACATTAGTACTCGCAACAGTGCAATTGCTAAAGAATTGTCAGAATTTGCGACGGCAAACAAATTAGATTTAATTCCAACTGAGTTGGATGTTACCTCTAAAGAACAATGTGACAGTGTGATCAGCGAAATTCAAAAACAAAATACTATTGATGTTTTAATTAACAATGCCGGTGTCATGCCCGTTGGTTTAACAGAAGCCTTCACCAATGAACAAGTGCAAGCCTGTATGGATGTAAACTTATTCGGCCCAATTAACACCACGAAAGCCGTTTTACCCGCAATGCGTGCCAATAAAAATGGCAAATTAATTCATTTAAGTTCGTCAGCCGGACGTTTATCGATTCCGTATTTTGGCGTTTACTGTTCATCAAAATGGGCATTAGAAGCTTACATGGAATCACTGCAAATCGAATTAGACTCGTTTAATATCGAGACTTGCATCATTGAGCCAAGTGGCCACGGAACCGAGTTGGTTAACTCGTCACCAGAACCTAGCGATAAAAATTGCCTAGAAAGCTACGGCGAATTAGCTCAAGGTCGTGATAAATTATTAGGCATGTTTAAAGGCTTTTTCGCGCAGCAAGATCCAATTTCAGATGCACAAAATATTGCCGACGCTATTTTAACCTTGGTTGAACAATCAGAGCCTATGCCGATTCGTTACCAAATTGGCCAAGATATGGGCGTAGAAGGTATTAATAAGGCTACCGCCCCCATTCAAAATGGTTTAACCGAGCAACTTAAGCCTGTTTACAGTAACTAGACGAATAGCTTTGGAATTCTCACCGAATTAATTAGACAAGCATAATATGGATTTAAGCGCTCAATACACAAGGATGTGTGTCGCAAAACAGCGGCAATATTAGGTTTTAAACTACGGAACCAACAATTTAAAAATCACAAGCTCAGAAAAGAGTCTTATTTTTAAACACTGCTAATGTTTTAAATTTTTATTCCAAATATTTAATTTGATCAAAATTAATCCGCATCAATTTATTGAAAACTCTAATTAACCTAGAGTCCCGAGCGACAAAAGATGTGTCGCCAATTTAAAGAACGGTAAGTGATTGAAATTGTGACGAAATGAGAAATTGCACTTTCAATTTCCGTCCTCTGATAAAACTCCAGATGAGTTAATCAGTGGGTCCTATAAAGTTTAGTATAAAAACAGGTAAGAACCCCGCCTTAATATATGTTAACAAAATTTTTAGTTTTTTATTTTTACCGGTTAAGTCTTTTTTTATGGAACGGCTCGCATTTATTTTTTCAATCTACTTTGCCAGCTTTCAACGCTAATAACTTGAAAAGTCTAGAAGTTTTCTACGCGGATATTTTCCGTATAACTTTTATTAAAAATAAGCAGTAGATTTATGCTCAAGACAATGTCATATTATTGACCCCTCAGGATTTTAAGCCCTTTCTTTACATTTTTAATGCGCGCTATTTCATTGGCAAATTCTCAAATTCGATGTTATAAAAGTTTAGACGGTGCAATTTTAAGAGTTTAATTCCATAATTCTCTTATCTGTATTTTGCACCGCGACCAAAGCCTTTCATCTCATTCTCAGAGGAATCGATGCTTATGGGTCAAGCGCATATTGCTGTTAACAACCAAAACAACCTTCCTATCCGCTACGTTCTTGATACGAACGTTCTTATCCACGACCCAACCGCATTATTAAAATTTGAAGAACATCACATAACCATTCCAATGACGGTTTTAGAGGAGCTAGACAAGCTTAAAAACGGCCGCAATACAACCGCAGCTGATTGCCGACAAGCAATCCGTGAAATCGATAAAATCCTAGGCCGAGCTGAGCCCGAAGACGTTGAATCGGGTGTTCCGATTATGCGCGAAGCGACCGACTCTCATCTCGGCTCCCTATCGATTATGATGTCTAAATGCCCCGAAAATGTAACTCTTCTTCCAAACCATCTAAACGACAACAAAATCCTTAACGACATCTGTTTTTTAAAAGCCCAATACCCCAATCAATCAGTGGTGCTGGTTACTAAAGATATCAACATGCGCCTTAAGGCTCGTGGCTGCGGAATTGAAGCCCAGGACTATCAAAATGATCAATCGATTTCAGATATTGAATATTTGCATAAAGGCTTTTTGATGTTTGAGGGCAGCTTTTGGGATCAAATTGAAAAAGTTGATACCGAGCAGCAGCTAGGCCGCACAATTCATATATTGCCCCGCGTTGATCCCATCCAAAATATTTACCCAAATCAATTTATTTTGGATGAAATGGGTTTTGTTGGCAGAGTTATCAATGTAGATGCTCACGAAATTACCGTGCTGCACCTCGACGAAGGAAAACTCCTTACCACCGAAGCTTGGGGCTTAATTCCACGTGATATCTATCAAGCCTGCGCGCTCAACCTATTGCTCGACCCAGATGTGCATTTGGTTAATTTAACGGGTTCGGCCGGCTCTGGAAAAACCATTCTCGCCCTAGCTGCCGCCATTGAAATGACTATGGCTACAAAAACCTATCGTCGTATTATTGCAACGCGAAGCACCCAAGGCCTTGACGAAGACATTGGCTTTTTACCGGGTACAGAAGCGGAGAAAATGAGTCCTTGGTTAGGCGCAATTACCGACAACCTTGAAGCTTTGCACTGTGAAGACGAAGACTGCGACGGCAGTGTTGATTACGTGTTAAATAAAGTGCCTTTACACTTCAAATCGTTGAATTACATACGCGGACGTAGCTTTCAGCACAGCCTGATCATTATTGATGAGTGCCAAAATCTCACTCCACACCAGATAAAAACCATTATTACCCGCGCGGGCAATGGCTCTAAAGTCATTTGTCTGGGCAATCTCGCGCAAATTGATACTCCCTATTTAAACGCTAACAGCTCGGGTTTAACTTATCTGAGCGAACGCTTCAAAAACTTCGCTTCCGGTGGCAGCATTCAACTGCAAGGTGTTCCACGCTCTGCTCTTGCTGAATATGCCGAGGCGAATCTCTAAGAATCCTATCAACTCTGAATTTACGGCGGTGCAGAAATGTACCGCCAATCACAAATGTACCGCCAATCACAATTGAAACCTCTGATTAATTGATCCTTATTAAAATTAGCTAAGCAGTACAGTACCTGTAGTCACACGAGGCACTTAATATTTGCACAGCAATAATGAGCAATATTGCCGTAAATAATGATAGGAACACTGACAATTTCTCAGAATTGCAGCAATTCTCAACACTCAGTAATCGGCAGCAGTTCTAGGATTTAATAGACTGAGACTTAATAAAACCAGTTTACCCGAGTGTGTAACTTGGTTATTGCCAGACGTTAAATGAAGTTTTTTACCGATTATTTTGCTTTTAACGTAAACCCTTCCCATCAAAAACACCGTCTACACAGCTCACCATTAGGTATTAAATACACATCGTTGGCTTTTACCGTAACTACGCTGCGATCAGTTTGCTTGCAAAATGGGCTAACACTTACCATGTTTAAAAGCGAGATGAGTGTTTAATTACAAAACCCAAATGCTAAGAAACAACTAAGAAACGCGATGCAATGTAAAGATCTCGCTTTATCGGAATTCAAATCAAAAAATTAGTCTGCACGGTAGAAAAAACCGGTATTTAATACATTCGGCGAGAGTCAAAATATAGAGCCTTAAATATAGCGCTCTAAATATACAATCCAAATATGAGAGCCTTTGATTAACTCATTTATGATTTAATCAAAGAACAGTGGTTAACAATGCGACTGCTAATTTCTTCATAATTTCAGCCACTTACCGCTCTTAAAATTGACGATACATGCTTTGTGTTTCTGAAAACTCTGGGTTAATCGGAGTTTTCTATAGAAACGATCCTATAGATCACGCTATTTATTGGTATAACATTAGTAGATATAAGAAAAATTAGTGGGTATAAGAAAAATAGGTCCAACAAAAACCGGAGAATAAAAAGCATTGGTTGTAAGAGTTTGCAGCAAGGATATTCAGCAAAGATTGCATCAAGAAAATACAACTAAAATATAGATAAACGCATTTGCAAATTCACAAATTTTTAATATCCATGCCTCGCCGCTGCAATACTGTAAAGACTACCATCATATTTTGGCGTGACTTTGGCTAGTATTCAAACGCTTTAAATACATAAGTCGTACACTTAAGACCGAGAATGCTTAACGGAACCTAAACAGGCTTATGATAATTTTGTGATAACTTCGGCGATTGTGGCTCAGATCCAAAACTGCTGTAAAACTCACAGTAGTCTTTATATTTAATGCTGCTATAATGCGCGCCCCGAACGTGGATACATAACAATTACTAGCCTTCCTTTAGGTGCTTTCACTTAAAAGATTTTTAAAGGGAACCCAGAGATTGGTTTATCCAAATCTATATGTGTGGCCTGCCCGATTTTTTTTATAAAATTTATACAAAAATCAATCTCTGTTCGAGTTACAGATTTAATTAATAATTAACAATCCCTTTTCATTGGAGGAGTTTCTCTTATGTGGATTAGCAAAAAAAGTTTATCCAGTGCAGTTATCATTGCATCCACTCTTGTTTCAGTAAACAGCTTCGCACAAGACGACACCGTAGAAGTTAAAGTTGGCGGTTTCATCCGTGCAGATTACGGCGATGGCGATCGTTACTCTGAAGAGCAAGGCGAAGACCGTCTTGGCGTTTCTAAAGCTGCCTTAGCTGCTCAATCTACCTACAAAAACGTAACTGGCGTTTTAGTTTTCGGTACCGAAATTCTTACTGACGGTGATGACAACGCAGACGGCAACGTTGACGTTAAAGATGCATTCATCGTTTTAAACAATGTTGGCGACTCAGTTGTTAGCTTCTCTGTTGGTGCACAACCTCTATTATTCGGCTTGAAGCCAGAAGGTTACCCAGGTGACCACAGCATCCAAGCTTCTATCGAATACGGTGCAGGCGGTTTGTTCGCAGTTGCTAACCAAGCTGGTCCATCAATCATTTCTTGGGCTGACTTCGGTGACTTCACTCTACGTGGTGGTGTTTTCGATCTAAACAGCAACTACGACGACGTAACTTTCGCCGAGTTCGGCGACGACGGCCCTTCTGTGTCTGACAACTTCTTCTTGCAATTACGTGGCACCAACATTGGCGGCACCGGTATCTACGGCGTAATTGGTGCAGAGTCTGTATTCGTTGATCCACAAAACGACGGCGAAACCATCACCACTATCGGTCTTGGTTGGTCTAACAGCGTAATCGACGTTTCTGCTGAATACGTTCAGTTAGATGAAACCATCATCCAAGCTGGCGGTTTTGATATCGATGACGACGAAACTTACTTGATTCTTGAAGCTTCTGTAAAAGCTACTGACAAGTTAAGCTTCTACGCAGACTACTCTGAAGCTGACGAAGTTGAGTTCGAAACTATCCGTGTTGGCGTTGACTACTTGTACAACAAATTCACTGTTTTCTCAGCTGAATACTCTCAAGATGAATTCGATGGCGGCGACGACATCGACAGCATCGACTTCCGTATTGCTCTTAAATACTAATTTAAGACCTTTACGATGGTCTGAACCCTTAGCGGTTTAGCAAAAAAAGCCCGACATAGTCGGGCTTTTTTGTTTTTGTTTTTGTTTTTGTTGTTTAAGCATCTTTGATTAAATTCGCTTAATTATATTTTGTACAAATTAGATAAATAATCGCCTAGCTAAAATAAAAACAACTCAGTAATCGGTGAGAAAACCACCACTTTGATGCTTCCATAATTGGGAATACAAGCCGTCTTTTGCCACTAATTCTTCGTGACTACCCTGCTCCACAATCTTGCCTTGATCAAACACCAACAAACGATCCATTGCCGCAATAGTCGAAAGTCTGTGTGCGATAGCAATTACCGTCTTATTCAACATCAGCTCGTTTAAACTTTGCTGAATACTGACTTCAACTTCGGAATCGAGCGCTGAGGTTGCTTCGTCTAGAATTAATATTGGAGCGTCTTTTAACATCACACGGGCAATCGCAATACGCTGACGCTGGCCGCCAGAGAGCTTAACGCCACGCTCACCCACATACGCATCGTAACCGGTACGACCTTTCGAATCCGATAAATTCAAAATAAACTCATGAGCCTTGGCTTTTTTGGCCGCTGCAATCATTTCTTCATCGGAGGCAAAGGGTTTGCCAAATTTAATGTTGTCTCTAACCGAGCGATGCAACAACGATGTATCTTGAGTCACCATCGCGATATGTTCGCGCAAACTCTCTTGTTTAAGCATCGCGATATTTTGTCCATCAATACAAATCGAGCCGCTCTGAATGTCGTAAAAGCGCAGCAGTAAATTTACGAAACTCGATTTGCCGGAACCAGAACGCCCAACAATACCAACCTTTTCACCCGCGTTAATCACCAAATTCAAATCGGTAAAAACTTGGATATTGTTAACTTTACGCCCGTAGGAAAAATTCACTTGGTTGAACTGGATTTCCCCTTGTCGAACAATCAGAGGCTTAGCATCAACGATGTCCACGACGTCGCGAGGTCTTGCGATGGTTGAGATTCCATCCGATACGGTACCAAGCTGCTCAAATAAGGCGCTAACTTCCCACATAATCCAATGAGACATGCCGGTAAGTCGAATCGATAAACTCATCGCAATAGCAATAGCGCCAGTACTGATTGCATCTTGCATCCAAAGCCAAATACCTAAAGCACCAACCGAAAAGACCAACAACATATTGGTAATCCAAATCGTTAAATTCAGCAGGGTTACCAATCGCATTTGTGGGTGCACGGTGGACATAAACTCCTCCATACCAGCGCGCACGTAACTCGCTTCTCGATTTGAATGGGAAAAAAGCTTTACGGTTAATATGTTGGTGTAACTATCGACCACTCTGCCGGTCATCAGTGAGCGTGCATCGGCTTGTACTTCTGATGTTCTTTTCAGTTTAGGAACAAAAAAACGCAAAACTAAAACATACACAAACAACCAAACAATCAGTGGCACAGCGACCCTGATATCCGCATCTGCCAGCAGAACAATGGCGGTAATCAAATACACCGTTGCGAACAGCAACACGTCCAGAAGCTTCATCACAGAGTCGCGAATCGCTAGGGAGGTTTGCATAACCTTGGTGGCGATTCGGCCACTAAATTCATCCTGAAAGAAACTGAAACTTTGATTCAACAGGTATCGGTGTGCGCGCCACCGCACTGCCATTGGAAAATTACCCAACAAACTTTGATGCACTATGGTCGAGTGTAAAAATACCGCCAAAGGCATTCCCAGTAAGATAAACAGAGAAATACCGAGTAATTTCGGCCACTGTTCTTCGAGGAATGTCTCTCTGTCGGACGACACCAACCAATCAACCAGCTGCCCCAATATACCGAATAAATAAGCCTCCCCCACTGCAATCATGCCGGTAAGCAGGGCCATTGTAATCAGCACCTTTTCAATACCTTGCGAGTAGTGACGACAGAATGCTAGTAAAGACTTAGGAGGTTGTTTTAAATGCTCTTCGGGAAAAGGCTCTATCAACCTCTCAAAAAAACTAAAAATCATAGGTTTGTATACCAGAGCCAAAAATCGATTCAAATCTTACTGTGAGACTATTTCTAGGGAAGTTACAATATACGATCTAAGCGGAATTTTGTTGCCAATTTTTTTAAACATAAAATTCTAATATTATCGATTTGCGCGCAAATTATATAAATACGTCAAATCTCGACCTTAATCGTTTAAATCTCCACCAGCGTGTGCGATATCTCCTACAAAATCTTAGTACTTCTCCTACATACGGATTCACAGACTTGGCGCAAGATACATCCATAAATTCGAAAAACCAATAAACAGAGTTTGTAATAATTCCGACAGGAATTAGTGACATAATATGGAGATTGGGTGAGATAGTTCATAAAAAAGTTACACTGAACTGTCTATAAATAAGAAGATTTACTTAAACGAATTTATGGAATTACCTATCTTCTTAAGGAATAAGAGCTCGTACTACAAGGTAAGTAGTTGAATAGGTATACCTGGGAAGGACTACTCGGGGTCTTAGGAAAAAATCACGGAATGATCGGCTAGGAAGCCAATATAAGGTTACGGAAAAGACCATTAAGGATGAAACAGGAAGGTATTTTTAGGGAGGAAATGTTCAGGGAAGAGGTGCAAAGGAAACCGCACAACAACAGATGAAGCCGGATGCTTTGGTAGGGAAAAGGATTAGCAGGAAGCTTAAAAGCCAATCAAACAGCATAGATAGGGAAATCACGTTCAGGATGAACGTTTTGTACTTGGATTTGTACGTAGGTTGTTTGGGATAGTTACTTCAAGGATTGATTGTTTTCAAGGAAGACGGATTCTGGATGAGTCTTTCGGCAATGGAATAAAATTTACAGAGACTTTCTCTGGCAGGATGCACAAAGGAATAATCGGATAGACCAAGAAAGGTCAAGGGATGCTGCTCTAATTACTGGAGACTCATGTAACTTGCCAGTTGCATGAGTCGAATCATTCTTTAAGCACAGAGCACTTAATATTTGCTACTCTTTTAAGCACAGCAATCGTATTGATTGCTCAAACAATTCGCTTTAGAGCGGTCATCTATCGGATAAATAATTTTGTTCAGGCAAAATTATTTTTACGACTCACCACACGCTGAAACAAACGCGTTTCTATAATTGTATCAACTACTAATACTACCTTTTAAATGAAGAGAAGATCTTCATAGATTGAATACCTGTACTGTTCTGATTTTATAAGCCACAGGTAATTTACCAGGGCTGATTTACCCACAACAGCTCTCCCGCACCGGCCATCAAATATTCTGTTTCGATACACACTAACGAACTGGTTCCAAGCCTTAATTTACCGGCCTCCAAACCTGCAAGCCAATCGACGAAGGTTCCTATTAATGGTTGATGAGTGACCATCAAAAGTGATTCAACGCCAGACAGTTCAATAGCCTTGCTCAAACGCTCTGGATTAGCCTCCGGCACTAATAACTCGGTGGTATCGAACATCAAATGAGGAATAAATTTTTGTGCGAGTGTTGCTGTCTGCTGAGCACGAACGTAGGGACTTGCCCAAAACGATGTGACAGAGTTGAGTTCATGGGAGCGCTTTTCCAACACGTCGTTGGTTTCAGCAACTCCGCGAGCAGTAAGCTGGCGAGTACTATCAGCTGGGCAATAAGGCTCTGCTTCGCCGTGTCGAAGTAAGAATAGTTTCATGGTTGCTACTCTCAACAAGTCTATGGCCCGTTCAAAAATCTGATAGTAGATTTGAACGATTACGGTGACATTACAAAAAATTAAACAATAAGCAGTGCAGTCTTAGAGATTGCTGCCTTACAGATCGCTAGATTAGTCGGAACCACCAACATCGGATGCATCGTCAACCTTATCGTCTGTGTTTGGCCAATCTTGAAATGGAAAGGGTTTTTCTTCCGAGTTAAACGACAAGAACTGAAAACCTTGTTGGATATATTGAGAAAGTCCCGAACCAAACTTCAATAGATTTGCGTTCGGCTCGCCACTCACTAAGGTTAGAACAAACTGAAGAAAGACCAAAAGCCACGTTAAGATTACGGAAATATATACGCCAAAACCAATAATGACCATATACAGTAATCTTAACCAAATATTTTCTTTATTCCAGGCGAAGTGCTTGTCAGTCATTGTTTTTTACCGTGAATTCAACGTCGTAATTTTGTTCGCCCTGCATCAGTCGTTTAGCAACTTCTGATACCGGTTTATTCTCGAACAATACTGCATGTAATCCAGAAACCAAAGGCATGTATACATCCAACTCGTCCGCTTTTTTCTTAACAATGCGAACAGTGTTAACCCCTTCGGCAACTTGACCAATTTCTTCTATGGCCTGATCCAAAGTCTTGCCACGACCAATACTGAATCCTACCCGATAATTTCGGCTCAAATCGGAAGTACAGGTTAAAATTAAATCACCCACACCGGCCAAACCCAAAAAAGTCATTGGATTTGCGCCAAGCTCTGTTGCAAACCGGCTCATTTCAGCAAGGCTTCGCGTCAGTAACATCGCTTGAGTGTTATGCCCTGTACCCATGGCCGCTGCCATACCGGCGACAATAGCGTAGATATTTTTCAGTGCGCCGCCGAGCTCTACGCCATAGCGGTCATGGTTGGAATAAACCCGAAAGCTGGGTGAACTGAGCACCTCTTGAACGGTTTCTATCAACGTTTCGTTTTCACTGGCGATCACCGTACCGGTTTGCTGATTCTGAACGATCTCCTTAGCGAAGTTCGGCCCACTTAACACACCAATCGGGTGATTTGGGACTTCTTCTTCCAGTATTTGGCTCATCAGCACAAAGCCTTCTGGCTCGATACCTTTAGCGGTACTGACAATCCCAGCGCCTGGATCTAACAGGGGTTTAACAGTTTGAATCACCGAGCGAAAAGACTTACTTGGAATGGATACAAACACCAACTGAGCACCCGTTAGTGCCGCGGTCAAATCCGAGGTGATAGTGAGTTGATCGCACAACTTATAGCCGGGAAGGTATTTTTTGTTTTCGCGATCGTTTTGGCAGCTCAGCGCCTGCTCTTCATTGCGCATCCATTGAAAAACATTGTGGCCGTTAGAGGCAGTGAAATTAGCGATTGCTGTTCCAAAACTTCCGCCACCGAGAACCGCAATTTTCTTTGGGCCTTGCATATAAATCCTTGTAAATAATGAATTTTACGAGAAATTTGCGCCTTTGGATTAAGGCTAGCTCATTAAGCTGACATTGATACAACAACGTGTAAATCAAGACAGTAGGTTATGAGATCTGTAGTGATAAAGCCAAGCAAAATGCTTGGCTTTATGGAGGAGAGAGCTAGTGAGATAGCTCTAACAAGAGTTTGTTCAGTCTTTGAACGTATCCCGCAGGGTCTGACAAGGTGCCACCTTCTGCTAGGTTTGCTTGGTCGAACAGAATTTTTACCAACTCAACAAAGCGATCTTCGTCGGGCTCCATGTCCAATTTAACCACCAGCGGATGCTCAGGGTTAAGCTCTAAATCGGGTTTAACCTCGGGAAGAGCTTGGCCTGCTTGCTCCATCAAACGACGCATTTGTGCACCCATGTCGTGCTCACCCACCACCAAACAAGCAGGTGAGTCGGTTAAACGATGGGTAATGCGAACGTTATTCACGTCGTCTTTTAAAGCTTCTTTAGCGCGCTCAAGTAAACCCGCCAATTGCTTTTCGCTTTCTTCTTGTGCCTTCTTCTCTTCTTCGGAATCTAACTTGCCAAGGTCTAGAGAACCTTTGGCGACATCTTGGAAATGTTTGCCGTCAAATTCCATCATGTTGCTCATCAACCACTCGTCAACACGATCTGAAAGAATGAGAACCTCGATACCTTTCTTGCGGAATACTTCTAGATGCGGACTGTTCTTAGCGGTATTGAAGTTTTCAGCGGCCACAAAATAAATTTTATCTTGGCCTTCTTTCATGCGTTCAATGTATTGCTCTAAAGACTGATCTTGGACTTTAGAATCGGTATGGGTGGACGAGAAGCGCAGTAATTTCGCGATTTTTTCGCGGTTGACGTAGTCTTCTGCCGGACCTTCTTTTAACACTTGGCCGAATTCAGACCAGAAGGTGGTGTAATTTTCTGGATCGTTTTTCGCCATTTTATCGAGCATATCCAACACGCGCTTGGTTAACGCTGTGCGCATGGCATCGATATTTGGATCTTTCTGTAAGATTTCACGAGAAACGTTTAGCGATAAATCCGCCGAGTCGACCACACCTTTAACAAAGCGCAAATACATTGGGAAGAACTGCTCGGCGTCATCCATGATGAAGGTACGTTGCACGTACAACTTTACGCCGCGTGAACCGTCACGGTTGTACAAATCGAAGGGTGCTTTCGATGGAATGTACAGCAAACTGGTGTAATCGAGCTTACCTTCTACACGGTTGTGACTCCATTTAAGAGGGTCGGTAAAATCGTGAGAAATGTGCTTGTAAAACTCTTTGTATTCTTCATCGGTTATTTCACCACGTGGACGTGTCCATAACGCGGTAGCGGTGTTAATAACCTCGTCTTCTGGAGTTGCAGGTTGGTCTTCGTCATCCGCCCCGTAATGCTCTTTGGCCATAACGACCGGAATTGAAATATGGTCGGAGTATTTCTTAACGATAGAGCGCAAACGCCAACCATCGGCAAATTCGGTTTGATCGTCTTTCAAATGCAATACGATTTTGGTACCGCGATCGGCTTTCTCAACAGTTTCTACCGTGTATTCAGCTTCGCCATCGCACTCCCAATGCACGCCATCTTCGGGCTTAGCACCGGCTCTACGGGTGAACACTTCGACCTTGTCGGCAACGATAAACGCGGAATAGAAACCAACACCAAATTGGCCAATAAGATGAGAATCTTTGCGCTCATCGCCGGTGAGGTTTTGCATAAACGCGGCCGTGCCCGACTTAGCAATGGTGCCCAAGTGCTCCACAACTTCATCGCGAGACATACCAATGCCGTTATCGGAGATAGTGACGGTTTTTGCGTCTTTATCAAATTCGATGCGGATTTTTAGGTCGCTATCGCCTTCAAACAAACTATCGTCTTTTACCGCTTCAAAACGCAGCTTGTCGGCAGCATCGGAGGCATTGGAAACAAGTTCTCTTAGGAAAATTTCTCTGTTGGAGTACAGAGAGTGAATCATCAAATGTAAGAGTTGTTTGGCTTCAGTCTGGAAACCGCGAGTTTCCTTCTGGGCAACAGTCATCGAGAGTAGCTCCTCAAATAATAAGTCTTGCTCTTGTTCAAACGGCACTGGTGGTAGCACAGTGCCTACTTGGCACTATAGGTGAGGGCTTTCAAAAAGATTTCAAGGCAAGAAAGGCTAATCAATCAGCAGAGCTACATGTTGATGATTATAAAATCGGAATAAAAAAGCAGCCGACGACCTCTTCCCTGAGCGAATGATTATTTTTCGAGTAACTGGGCTTGATTACTTGATTAATGTGGCTCTGTAATGAAGTTCGCCCGTGCCGTCGCAATGGGTTTGTGCTCCTCTTGCTGCCAGGCTCGAACCTGCACATTCGTCACTCGATTACCCTGACGCAGAATTTCACAAGAGGCGTAGGTATCGAATAAGCGCCCTGCTCGCAAAAAATCGATGGAGAAATCAACCACTCTAGGAATCACCGGTCGTTCAAATTTTAACAATAAAAACATCGCCGCAGAGACTTCCATAAAACCTGAAATAGCACCGCCATGAATGGCAGGCAGAGTTGGATTACCCACCACACTCTCTTGAGCAGGCAAGCAGAAAAGAATGCCTTGTTGTGTGTCTAAAATTTTAATGCCGAGCGTTTGCGCGTAGGGAATTTCATCAACAAGCTTTGTGAAATCGCGTTGGTTCTTAATGTGCTCAATATTTCCAAGAAAATGATCCATGGTATTAAACCGCTCCTTTTTCGAGTATTGCATGAATACTCGACTGCATCGCCACCGTATGCTCGGCGCTGAGTCGTGAAAAATTAGCGTGTACGGTGGCAACCGGTTTTTCTTGTTGTTGATAAGCAACGCCGCGCGTGAAAATAATGTTTTTCGTCATTTTATAAACCTCGGCGTGGGCAAAAATATCGCTGCTGTTGTCACCTCGGCTCAGATAATCAACACGCAAGTCAAGAGTGGGCGCAAACGATAATTCACTTAAAACACTCAATGCTGCCGAGCCACAACAGGTATCGAGCAAGGTCGTTATGGCACCACCGTGCATAACACCGTTCGAAGGATTTCCCACCAACCGTTCTTGAAAAGGCATTTTCATGGCTACGGTTGCGCGCTCTATGCTGATGTATTCAAGCTGTAGCTCGCTCACATGGTTAGCTTTTAATTGACCGCCCAACACCAGTTCACAGAGTTTTCTAACCTCTTCGAGCGACACCAACTCAGACTCTGGCGGTAAAACAAGTTCTGGAAAACTGTATTGTATTTTCATAGTTAAGGTGCCATTGGAGAATTAACTCGGCATTGGAAATTTGGATTAACCTCTCAGTGAATGAACCGGTATTTCCAATTGCTCTTAATTCAGTTTCATTTGTGTAATGTGCGGCTTAAAACCTGCTTTTTGGTAGGCCGAAATCGCCGCCGTATTTTCTGAGTATACCTCCAGATAAATATCGTTAATATCCTTCGATTTTGACCAAGCAACCAATTGCTCAATAATACCTGCGTTCAAACCCATGCCACGAAACTCGGGATCGACATACATAAATCCTAATAGCACATGTTCTTTGTGGGTTAAATACGCTTTTGACGGCAAAATTTTTGCGTAACCACTGGCGAGAATCCGTTGTTCTTTTTGCGCAACGACTACGCTTGAATATTCACTCTCAATTAAATCAGCAATACTGTAATAGGATACTGGGTCGGGTTCTATACACGGATTATAAGGTCTCTCAGAAGAAATAATGCCTTGTTCAAATGCTAAGAGAATGGGTAAATCTTCGAGCGTTGCTTCGCGGTAAATGATGGTGGTAGACATTTTTAATAAAGAGATAAATTAGGTGTTTATTTAGGGGGAGATCTTAGAAAAATATTCTAGGAATCTCTGATTAATGTAAAGCAGGGATATACAGCAGACGATACTCTTTTGGTTAACCTATTTTGAACTGTGGCCTTTGTAATTAGCGGCTTTGTAATTATGGCCTTCTGAATTAAAACTGTTTATTCAACGAAACCTTCCTGTCAAACACATAAATGCCCGTCAAACACATAAATGACCAATAAAAATCATGGCCGAAAAAAATAACTGTGATCTATTAAGGAAACCTCCAATTAAATCATGAATGAGCTAATCGGAGGTTCCTAATAGGTTCCTAGGGTTTATTCGCCGTAAAAGGTTTGTCCAGATTCTGCCATAGCGCGTAATTTATCGGTGACCTTATAAAGATTTCCGTAACCCGCATACTTGTCGGCAATTGATACAAACTCGGCAATGCCTAGTGTTTCTACATAACGAATTGGACCGCCTCTGAATCGTGGGAAGCCTAATCCGTACAGCATCGCCATGTCTAACTCAACAGCACTATCGACGATATTTTCTTCCAAGCAGCGTATTGCTTCTAAGCAGAATGCAACCATTAATCGCTCGCAAATGGTGTTTTCATCATAACTACAGTTGCCAGTGACAACCTCATCCAATACAGAAACAGCGTTGCTATCTTCGGTCTTTTTCGCTCTGCCACGTTCGTCTTTGGGGTAGCTATAAAAACCGACACCATTTTTTTGCCCTAAACGATCCTTCGCTAATAAGTGCTCGGCGGCAGTGGTGAATTCGTATTTCATGCGATCAGGAAAACCCTCGGCAAGTACGTCTGCGGCGTGAACCGTCGTATCCATACCAATAACATCGCATAAATACGCAGGCCCCATTGGCCAACCAAAGTCTTCCATAACTTTGTCTATGGTTGTGAAGTCTATGCCTTCGTTAACCATTTGCATAAAGGCGCCCAAATACGGGAATAGCACGCGGTTTACCAAAAATCCGGGACAATCTTTAACAACGATCGGTTTTTTACCCATCGCTAAAGCGTAATTAACGGTTTTAGCAATAGCGGCGTCTGAGGTTTTGGTACCCTTAATAACTTCAACCAACGGCATTTTAGGAACCGGATTAAAGAAGTGCATACCTAAAAAGTTTCCGGGTCGAGCAAGATTTTCAGACAAATAATCGATTGAAATCGTAGATGTGTTGGTAGCTAAAACGGCGCTATCGGAGATTTCTTTTTCTACTTCGGCCAATACCGCTAATTTTACTTTGGGATTTTCAACAACCGCTTCTATCACTAGGTCGATTTTATCAAATCCGTCGTAGGTTAATGTGGGCGAAATATTGGCAAGTACTTTTGCTTTTTTATCGGCGTTAATTCGGCCTTGATTTTCTAGACGTGCAAGCAGTTGTGTGGCTTCATTAACACCGAGGTCAATACCGGCTTGATTGATATCTTTCATAATAATCGGCGTGCCTTTATAAGCCGATTGATAAGCGATACCGCCACCCATAATACCAGCGCCTAAAACCGCCGAGTGACTTACAGGCTCTGAAGATTTTGCGTATTTTTTAGCAATTTTAGCCACGGCCTGCTCGGCTAAAAATACGTTAATTAATTGCTTGGCAACTTCGGTTTTGCCCATTTGGGCGAAATATTTCGCCTCTATTTTTAATGCGCCATCACGATCAAGATTTGCGCCTTCCTCAATACATTTGACTGCGGTTAAAAGCGCGGGATAATGATGACTAAACGATTTGCTCACCGAATCTTTTAATTCGGCAAATAAGGCTGGATCATTTTCGGGAGCAATCAGAGGTGATTTTTTCTTAGCAACAGCGCCCTGCCAATCCATCTCACCGGCAATCGCTTTCTCTAAAATGACTAAGGCTTCATCCAGCAATTGCTCTGGCTCTACAATCGCATCGATAACTCCAGCACTCAGGGCCTCGGTAGCTGGATAATTGGTTGCTTTGGTAATCCACTCTGTCGCCGTACGAACACCAACAAGTCGAGACATTCTAATGGTGCCGCCAAAACCCTGAATAATACCAAGATTGGTTTCTGGCAAGCCAATGGTCGAACGTGGGGC
>CALMJT010000208.1 GCA_937864365.1 uncultured Alteromonadales bacterium
TTGATGACTGTTGTTGTGGTCGCCTTCGATGTGCGCGACTAAGAATCCAGCGGCGTCGTATTGATAGGCTTGTACGCGGCCATCAAAGCCAATTTCTTTGGTGAGGCGTTCGTTGCCGTCGTATTCCAGCTGGTAGCGTTCGCCGTTTTCGTTAATCAGGCCGGTAAGATTGCGCTCTTTGTCGTATTCGTAATGCAGTTCGGCACCGTTGGGCAGTACTTTTTTCACCACCTGAGCAAGACCATCGTAGTGGTATTCGGTACTTCGGCCGCTGACATCGGTGTAACGGGTAAGCTGGTTGTTTTCGTTATAGGCGAAACGGGTCACACCGCCGGTGTGGTCAATGGCGAGAATGACGTTGCCATTATCGTCGTAGCGGTATTGTTGAGTGCCTAAAGGTGCTGCAACGCGGGTGATGTTACCGAGGTTATCGTAGTCGTAGCTGACTTCGCTGCCGTCGGGCTTGGTTTCTTGAATCAGTTGACCGAGAGCGTTCCAGCGGAGTTCTTGGCTGATGGATTCACCATCAAAACCGTGACGAACGATCTTAGTGGGGAAGCCACGTTGATCGTATTGGTATTCGGTTTTGTTGCCTTCGGCGTCTTGCTGTTCGATCAATAAGCCATTGTCACTGTAGCTGCGCTGGAAAAGGGTTTGATCGTTAACAACCAACTTTATAACTTGATCGTTTTCGTTGTAGGTGAGCTTTTGGGTATTACCCAAGGCATCAACGGTTTCAATCAGATTGCCGTTGTCGTCGTATCGATATTGAGTAGCGTCGCCGTTGGGGTTGCGAGTGTGAATCAGGCGGCCGTAGGCATCGTAGGCGTTTCGAGTAACGCCACCTTCGGGGTTGGTTTCTTGGGTGATTTGGCCGCGATCGTTGTATTCGTATTGCAGCACATTGCCATTGCTGTCGATGGCTTTGGAGCGCTTATTGGCGTCGTCCCATTCAAAGCGATAGTCGTAACGACCTTTATCGCCCCACTGGCGGGTACATTTGGCATCGGGGGCAAACTTGTCCCATTCAAAGTAAAAACTAAAACCGGTTTTTAGGGTGCGCTTGGTAACAATGTGGTTGGTGTATTCGAACTTTTCCGCGTGGTCGTTACCGTCCACAATGGCTATCAAATCACCGTGCTCATCGTACTGATAGCGAACGAGAGTTCGTGATGTCTCTGTAGATTCTGATTCTTGAGATGAAGACACCAGATCAATGGCGGTGATTAAGCCTTGACCGTTGTAGGTAAACGCTAATTGTTGCCCAGTCGTTGACGAGATAGAAATCAGTTTACGACGCAGATCACTGTCGTAGTTGAAGGTCAAGGCGTTGCCAAGGGTATCTACCCAGCGGCTGATTTTTTTACGGGCACCAATGCCTTCGAAGAATTTTTGTGGATGACCTTTCTTTTGCAGCAGGTAGCCGTTTTCGAAGCGCGTTAAACGCAAGCCTTCGGCTTTGTTGTGTGTGGTCTCGCCCAGTTTAGGTCGTGGAATAACCACGTAAAGCCCTTCGCCGGTGGTAAAGCGAATGCGTTTATCGTCAAGTTCAAACAGATTTTCACACGCAGGATGTCCCCAACCAAAGCCTAGAGTGCGGTTGCGAGGATTGGTGGTGCGGTAGGTGCGCGTCCAAGCCAGTGGAATGGGGCCACGTAAAACGAAGTCTTGTTGTTGCAACAGCTCTTCGCCGGTGACCATGCTAATGGGTTCACCGTTGGTGCAGGTATTGGCAGCATCTGGCGAGCAGGTTTTGGTATCCGTTTCGCCAGACTTTCCGTCGTCTGCTTGGTTAGAAGACTCATCAGTCTTGCTACTGCCATCACCGGAGGCTTTCTTGGGCGCATCGGTCTCGACGGTCTCGGATGTGGTTAAATCAGAAAGCGTACCCTTGTTGACTTTGGCATTGGCTTCTTGCTCTAGCTTTTTGCGGCGCTGGATTACTTTTACGTAGTCCATCACCAAATCACCCACTTTTTGGAAGTTCTTCATGTAGCGAACTTTGCTGCCCAAAGAAGCTACCGCCCCGGCACCTGCGGTTACTGCCGCTAAAACTACGGTGAGAATGATTTCAAAGACGCCGCCACCGGCCATTTCGGTTAATTCAAGCGAATGCTGGGCAGCCGCGTAGTCTTTGGCAAATTTATAGAAAATACTGCGCAAGCCGGAATCGTTATAAATAAGCGTGGCAACTTCAAGTGCCATATCGAACTGTTCGGCAGTCAACGCAGAAGGATCAAACCCCAATACATCGACGATTTCTTTTTTTGCCCCAGTAAGATAGGTGTTATTGGCTTTTTCGAGAGATTCCCAGCTGAGTTCGCCTTGCTCAATTAATGACCCTGTAATCACCACGGCCTGACGGACTGGGTTTACATAGGCGGCAACCTCGGCAACATCCTTAGCCCATATAGCTAAACCTTTGCCCGCTTCGTATAGGCCGTCACCTAATGCACCAGAATAAGTTTTTGTTTTCTCCCACCAGCCCTGTTTGCTGAGTTTAGCTTCTATCGCTGCCGCTTCGCGTTTTTCTTCGGCAATGATTTTTTGCAGGGCTTGGCGAATTTGCACCTTTAAATTCGCACTGCGTTCTTCGTTTTCGTAATTATTAAGTGGCGCCGCATTAACAACGATACGTTTACTTAAAAATGCCAGAAATAGTGCTTTACCCATGCGATCTTCAATACCCAAGCGAACAACATGGATATTAATATCTTCGGCTCGGGCGGTAGGATTGAATGAGGGACGAGAAACACCATTACCAGTGGGGAATTGCTTTTGCTCAACAAACGGGTCGATAGGCTTGCCGGGCCCAAAAAAACCTTCGTAGATTTTCTTTCTGGCAGCGGCATCAAAGTTATCTAAAATAGCTTTGGCTTCTTGAGCGGTTGGCCCGCCTGTGATTGGTGTGGAGGTACCTAACCCTGGTAAGAGCAAAAAGCGCTCGCCATCTTTACCTTTTACGTGCAGGTTAAACATGGTGTCCCTAACTTAAATGAAATTAATTGATAGAGCCATCAGTAACAGGAAACCACATACACACTCTAAAGTTGAGTGTGGCGGTGTCGGGTGCTCTGTATTGCTCAATTCTTTCTGCTAATTTAATAAACAATAACGCAACAAACAAATATGAATATGTTTATTTTTAACCTAAACAACTTCTTTAAACATTGGCAGATAGCAAATTTGTGATGCAGGGCTAAGGATAGTCTCAAGACTTACATCAAATTCTATCCAATTACGATGTTAATTGAGATTTTAGAAGAAAAACTCAGATATTTGCGCCAATTAGACAAGTCGCTGATTACGTCACAAATCCGGATTCTTATCAATTACCCATACGTAGAAAAAGAACATACAAAGGTGTTAGCTAACGCGAGTTTCGTAAATTTTGATGTCAGAAAATAGTTTGTTTTATTTCTAACAGTTTTAAGAAATCCTTGAAAAGCTGTCAACTTGGCCGCCGGACACCTCAGCCTCATGATTCGTAGGGATACAAGGGGCTTATTGAGCTTTGTTAACATTTTTTAAATGTACTTTGCGTTGCGATTGGTAATTGCGATGCAATCAGATAAGACCCTTAGCATTAATGCAAAGTATTTTCAGCTTCAAAAGTTTTTACAAAATCTTTGAGCTTTTTAAAAGTGTTGCAAACGCAAGAAACTGCTTATTTTTATCGAATCAAATAAACACATTAAATGCATGTTATTTTTTTAATAAAAGCAGCTGTGTTATTTGTTATTAATTTCAGGCTTATATTGATGTAACACTAAAAACGGTAACTAGAGAATAATTTACGAACCTAAAATAAGTTAAATTATTGCTTGCTAAAAGATATATACGGTTTTTACGAATAACATCAAGTTCCACTAATAAGCTTGGAAAGCGCCAACAAAAAGAGTTCTCTACCTATTATGGTTTTAGATAACGTTTTTGTATCTCATTGGTTTTTGTATCTCATTGGTTTTTGTATCTCATTGGTTTTTGTATCTCATTGATAGTGATTAAGACTTTCCAATTGTTAAGTTTAAAAATCTATCACATCAACCGCTAGAAAAAAGCCCCAACAAATTTGCTGAGGCTTGTCTTATAAAATTCAAAGATATTATTTATTAGCGATTAAACCTCTGCCAAATCTCCTTTTAACTCTAACCATACTTTACGGTCGCCGGAGCGTTTTTTGGCGAGCAGCATGTCCATGGTGCCGAAGGTTTGTTCTTCGTCGTCGATGTTGAGTCGTACGAGTTTGCGGGTGTCTGGCGCCATGGTGGTTTCACGCAGTTGCATAGGGTTCATTTCACCAAGGCCTTTGAAGCGCTGTACGTTGGGTGTGCCACGTTTTTTCTCGGCTTTTAGTCGCTCTAAGATGCCGTTTTTCTCTTGTTCGTCGAGAGCGTAATAGACCTCTTGGCCTAGGTCGATTCGATACAGTGGTGGCATGGCAATGAAGATGTGGCCAGCTTCTACCAAAGGTTTGAAGTGTTTGACGAACAATGCACATAACAGTGTGGCGATATGCAATCCATCGGAGTCGGCATCGGCCAGTACGCAGACCTTGTGATAGC
>CALMJT010000209.1 GCA_937864365.1 uncultured Alteromonadales bacterium
GAACCATCCACATCCGGATTAACAAAACTGGTATCAGCCCAATTCGGGAAAAACACCAACCGCTCACGCTGAACCCCTTTTTGTCGAGCTTTTTCCAGCATGCTGAACGATATACTGGAAACCTTATCGAAACGTTTCATCAGCCAGGATTCAATCGCATAAGCAAATCTGCCTACCGCCCCTCCCGTTTTTCCTGCCATGCCTAACCCCAGCATGGCATCAACTTCGTAATCCTGAATATGCAAGACAGATTTGGCACCTGTCAGCTTGCAGAATAGCAAGGCCATTGGCACACAAAACAACGTCGGCTCGACGACAAATACAACCTCGGGCTTTTGCTTCCAGAGAGAAAATAACCGCCAGGCAGACGACGCAGCAAACGAAGCCAGATGCAGAATACGCTTGATCGTGGTTGGTTTTTCCGGAACGTACAAAGGACAGCGATGAACAAGAACACCCTGTTGCTTAGAAGAATGAAAACTGCCAGAAGCAAATCCTGCGTGCACTTTCCATTCCGGATAATAAGGCGGAGCTGTAATCACTTGAACCTGATCGTTTTCGGCCGCCAACCAAGGGGCCATCTCTCCATTATATTTTCCTATACCAGTCAGTTCAGGTGAATAATTAATGCTATAAATAAAGAATTTCAATCTTTCATTACTCGCTTTTTAATAGGCCTTGCAGGATACCCAACACAAATCATACCAGCCGGCATATCTTCGAGCACCGTGCTTCTGGCGCCAATCACAGCACCACGACCAACTGTCACCCCTGGGGCAATAAAAACATCCGTTGCCACCCATGCCTCATCCTCGATTACAATTGGCTTTTCGTATATATCAAACGAAGACACCCGATAATCATGACTACCTGTACACAAATAGCTTCGTTGCGAAACCACTGCATTGGCACCAATAGTTATGTCACCCAATGTGTACAAATCAACATCATCACCGATCCACGAACAATCACCAATAGTTAACTTCCAAGGGTAGGTAATACGAACACTCGGCCGAATAATTACCCCCACTCCAATTTTCGCACCAAAAGCACGAAGTAAAAACCGACGCCAGCCATACATAAATTGAGGAGATGCTGCAAATAAAGTTGATTGAACCAACCACCATAATTGTACAACGCACGCTGATTTACCACGAAAGCCAACCGGATTACGATAAGTTTTTAAATCTTGAAAACTCATGATTCCAACTCATTTATTAGGTTATCAAGGTCCGACAAATTTAAAAGAACCACCGAGTCGTAATTTTCAATTCTCTCCCGACAAACCATAGAATTAAAAACTCCAGACTTCATATCAAAAACAAGCTGATCATATACATCTTCAACTGTATATCCTTTTTTGAATACTTTTCCATGCAGTGCAGAGGTTACATCTCCCATACAGCCTCTTGAGGATGAATAAATTAAAGCCCCAGACTTTGCCGCTTCATACAGAACTAGAGGCTCGGCTTCATTCTCATACTCAGACATAAATAAAAATGCATCTAACGAACTAAAGAATTCATCTTTTTTCTCTCCATACACAGCTCCCCAATAAGAATCCAAACCAAAATTAGCAACAAACAAATCCACTAAATTAATTGCCTCGATATCATGTGCAGGACCAGCCAGAATTGGTTTAAAATTAACGCCTGAACTTTTAAGTTTCAGACATAAATCAACATAAGTTTTCAATCCCTTCGCAACACACAAATTAGCGAGATGCCCAATCACCAAAGATTGATTACAATTCAAGTCACTATTTCTACCCGCTTTAAAAAACGAAGAATTCGATACAACCCGAACCATATCCGGGCTGACGCCATATAAATTAACAAGCCGATCCTTCATTGACCGTCCCAAAACAATATGCCTTGCATCACGTCCAATCAAACCGACCAATGCTGAAAAAATCTTGGATTTCGAGTTCAGATACTGAAATGAGTGATGATGAATATAAATCCGAGAGCAAAAAATTCGCGCCAAAATCAAATAAAATATATCAAAAACCTGCCCTCCCCCACCATTTATAGGGCGATATAAAACAACGCGCCTCCTGAATAACAGAACAAGAAAAAGCCTGACAAAAACCAAAACAGAATATCCAATTTTTATTAGATACCAATTTTTTGAAGGAAAATACTTGGCCGCAAATGATGGACATGAATTTATCACACAAGTATCAGAACATAGTTTATCAACCATCATCTTATTAACTAAAGACATACCATGAAGAGGGTTTGGCAAATCAAGCAAACAGACCAAATTACGCATTACTTGCCTCCAAAAGATTACCAAATTCTTTCAAGGAAGAATTTAAATTCCATTCCGATAATATTCCAGAATTACATTTAGTAAGTTCATCCTTATCAAGACCAATAGAAGTTTTCAGCCCCTTTTGAATAGTTTCAACCTCGATACCAGACAGAACGACACCATTAACTTTATCTACTACCAAATCCGATGCACAACCCACATCCGGCCCCACGATCACCGGACAGTTATTTTTCATTGCTTCGTATATAACCAACCCCCATGGTTCATCATCAGATACCAAGACTGTAACATCCACTACTTTATATAAAAAAGACAGATCTGATTGCTCAACATGACCCAAGAACAATACCTGGTCATTCGAATCACGTTTTAATTCATCTTCTGAATCACCGTGTCCAGCAATAATTAGCCTCCAGCTATCTCCCATTTTTTGAACAGCCTTCAAGAGACTTGATACATTCTTTCGTGATATAAGCCGACCACTATAAAATGCGACTTTTCGACCCTGACAAAAACTAAAGACTACTTCCGCAATTGAAGACTCATTTGACCCTTCATCCAGATCTGAAACCAAATACTGATTCGCAATATTTTTGGCATTTACACCGAGACTCTCAAAGAGGCGCTTTGATAAAGAGCCATTTACCCAACATCCACAAGCATTTTTTACAACAAACTTCTTCGGCCAGCTTTTTATACCAAATGATGCGCGATTCAAACGACTAGGAGCAATACCATCATGCAATACAAAATATGGCTTGCGTTGTATCAAACAAAGAATAGCAAGCCACAAATAAGTAGGTGATTCGTATCCGCCCAATATCAAAAATCTACTATCCTTGACAATCGAGTTTACACCCAAACACAACCACCCATATCCTTTCAAATAAAAACTCTGACGTAGATAACGATGCAGAGCATCATCTACCGACCACTTTCGATCATCACCAAGAGGCTCTGTATAATAAAAATCAATATTTTCACCAATAAAATCAGATAGCAATCCCATCTGCTTTATTCTATACGGAGCAGGGCTATTAGTAACAAATGCCACAGTCATTTTTCATACCCTTTTCTGGATAGAAGACCATCAAATGATAAAAGCATGAATTCTATTTTATCTTGATCAAGCATTTTCCATTTTTCATTATTGGAAAAGAAACCTTTGGCACCGGCAACAACAGGATCTTCTGTACCCAGGTTATGCTTTTTCTCGTTGTAATTTAGTACTTGCTCCTCCCATTCCTCTCCTAAAAACTCAAAAACCCCACGAAGAATTCCCTTAGGGTCGGCTGTCAAATCTTCATATCGAAAACTATAACAGTTATATTTATCCTCAAAATCCAGCAATTTCAGGTAAGAATCACGAACATATAAAACAGTATTCTTGAACAAATCTGAGTCATATTCACCAAACCTCCATCCTCGATCATAGATGGAGTATATAATATCAAAAGGATGTCGATAGACTAATATTGACTGGGCACCAGACGGAAGCAAAGCCATAATTTCATCAGCACAATGTACATATTGCGGAGTTTTATCAGCCCATCGCGACTTTCCATCAGCTTTCAGATTTGCCTCATGATATATCGTCATCCATTTCCTAATTTCATTTAAAAAGCTTTCTCGATCACCATAACCAAAACCAGCGAGACCAGCCTCTATATCATCATCACCAGCCATCCGAACGAATCTTTCGAAAAAATAAGATTCCGGAGGACATGATATAGATGAGTGAGAGTTCAGTATTCGACGAAAAAGACTAGTCCCAGACCGATGAATTCCAAAAACCATTATAGGATTTTGACAATAGTCTGAATCATTCAAAACAACATATTTGCTTTGAACAATCACTCTAGGCTTAGAAATAAATGACTTCAGCCTAATAATAAAGTGTTTGATTTCACCGAGTTTCATACTCACTCCTACCACTACGGGATACAAAAAACAGATAAATTATAAATGGAAAAGTGGAAAACAACATGAATTTGAAAATTGTCACCACTCCACCATCACGAAACATTTGCAAAAAATAAGGGACTATGACAATCCAAACAAATTTGGAAAAATCACTGCCTCGCATAAATCTCCGAAATAACAATGATAATCCTGCTCCCCATAGCGACATTGTTATAAATAGCCCAACAACCCCCCCATTCTGCCAAGCATCACCAACTGTTGATTGCGTCAAACCGAGCCAGTTACCAAAATCCATCAAATTGTAAAACTCTATAGGTGGGCCAACAGGCTTTCCAGACCATAAAATCCGAGGAATAGGCTCAGTAAAAAGTTGCAAATATTGCAGACCATAGTGATATGTCTCAGATTTACTAGGAATCACAGCCAATATATAAGTTAGATATTCAAAATTGGCAAAATCCATACCTTCTAAAAATTTTTTCTCAACAACATTTTCAGCAACAACCGACTCCCCTGTAAAAATAGACTTTATGAGATGCCTATTTTCACCTAAAAGATAAAAAATAATAGCAACGGAAATTCCATAAAACAGCATCTTTGGAGTTAGAACTTTACGCCCAAAAACATAATATTCAATCATGACCAACCCAAAGAAAAGCATAACAATATTAAATCGACCATGCCCAACATACATTCGATAAAATACAAAAAGCAAAAGTAAAAAAACAGCCAAAACAGACCTTCTAGTTGCAACATAAAACATCAAAACGATCGTAGGCAGCACATTTCTAAATTCATTAACATAACCATTGCCATTCACATTAATTGCCATACCTTTTATTCGTTCCATGAGAACATCAGAACTTCCATCAAATGATGCCCCTTGCAGGGTTTTGTATACAGAAAACAAAGCCATGGGCATCAACAAAAACATCACATAGAAAACAATGGTTTTGTTTAAAACATCTGGTCTGATACTCTGCTCTTGCAATACGATAACTCTACGAAAAGTAAAGCTTACTATCAACGCACCAAAACAGAACGAAAAATATCCCAAAAGAGATATAGACAGCGTAAATAAATGATCATCAAAATCAGGGTAAAACCCTATATAATTATAAACAAAGTCATAGTTATCCAACACAACCCAGAATGGTCTAAAAACAAAAACAAGAAAATGAAAAATACTGTACCAAAATACAGGATCTGCCATGGTCATTCTTTTACCTTGATACATTACAAATGCGATCAAGCACGATGCCATTAAATTTGCCAAAAGCAAGATTTCAGACATTCAAGAAGCCTCTGACTTTTTCTCGATAATCCTTCCACTGCCGTTCTTTTGACCACTCATAACTATTATCCATGTATGTATTAATTCGGTCAGTGTCAGAAAGCATCTCAACAACTGCACATTCCAAAGACTCTTCACTGAGATCACTCATAACAACGCCGTTATTATTACCAACCCCATCTCCACAGTTTTTACTTTGCAATATTGCCAATCCAGCAGCACATGCCTCATAAAGAACAATCCCACCGCCTTCAAAAAGAGAAGGAAAAACAAAACAATGGTGCTGACTCAATATATCAGGAATTGACGACCTAGAAACAGACCCCAAATACTTAATCTTACTACCTAGATACTTCTCCAATATCCCACTAGGAAGTTGATTACCACCAACCAAAGTCAACTCAATATCATATCTATTAATCAATTTAGAGAAAACATTCAATAGCAGATGAATTCCCTTTCTTGGAGTGAGCAACCCGACAAATACGAATTTAACAAAACCACCATTATACTTTTCAGCTCGTTTTTTGAAAATTGCTTCATCAAATCCATAAGGAATGACCTCAAATTTAGACTCTTCAAGACCTAAATTAAGAAACGTGGATCTAGAAAAATCAGAACCAAAAACCACCTTATCTGAACGTTGTATTTCCAAATAATTTCTTTGGACGAGATCTTCCGATATAGATCGAAAAGATTCCCTAAAAAAAGCTTTGTATTCCTTATAATGCTCACCAATTATTTCATTATAAACAAACCAGTTCCCTATTGTTTGATCAAGAACATAAAAAACACCAGTTTTCTTTTCATCTAGCAACTCCTTGAAGGACATATTATATCCCCAAACAATATCAATTTGGCTATTCGCTAATATCTTTTGGCATTTTCTTAAAAACCTTTTATTGCCAAACCTATCAACAACATTAGCGAATCCAAAGAAACCTAGGCGTCTAAAAAGAACTTCGATATACTCCTCAACACCTACAGTTAGAACAAGTTCATCATTCAAGTAGGGAGCATTTCTCCTGCCTATTTCATATAATATTTTATCTTTAATTCCAGAAGGAATGATTAAAGACCCACGAACCATTTCCAGTAACTCTTTAGAACAATATATAGATGTAATAAGACATTCTAATTGGTGATTTTCCTGAAAAGCCAAAGACGTCTGCCATGAATGTTGTGTACCAGGATGAACAACAATTGTTTTCCCCATATATTTAGCCCAACCAAGCTTCATACTGTGCAACATGCGCTGTCGGAGAGTATTTCAACTCCTTTACTCTCTCAACCTTACTTTCCTTGGCCGGATTGCCCGTAACAACTGTAAAGTCAGGAACATCTGACCTTACAACACAACCAGCTCCGACGACTGCTCCTTCACCAATTGTTACTCCCGGCAGTATCATAGCCCCAGTCGCAACCCAGCAATATTTTTTCAACACCACAGGAGCCATCTTATGCTTCCATTCTGGATCAGAAATTCCATGAGAAGCTGTGAGGATAACAACACCGGGATTCACCACAACATGATCTTCAATTATCACCGAATCGTGCAGCGATATATTCGCACCAACAATAGAGCAATCTTCCCCGACAATAAATTTTCTCTTATCTCCATGAACAATGCATTTTAAAATAACAGAAAACCGACCAATACTGGCACCCTTAAGGGATAGAATTTCGACATTCAAAAAAATCTTACATAGACCAGGGAAATGCCAAATTCTCTTTACAACATTTTTTAGAGTTATTTCTCTATTTCTACATTTCCAAACATCAAGAAAACGACCAAGCACTTTTCACCTCTCACTATTAAATATGCGTTCAAGAAGAAGGATTGAAGACTCCATAATAAGAAGGCATACAGACACGAATAAAAATGATTCAAATTTCGCAACAAAAAACAAAACCAACATTGATAAAGCGACGACAACTGACATAACATATGAAAATCTCACATGTTTATTAAGAGCCATCATATAAACCCAACCAACTTGCCAAAGCGAGTGAACAACAGCACCAGTGACCAGAAAATAGAATGCACGCTCATCAATAGCAAATGCCTCATTCCCCAGCCAGAAATTCACAATACCTTGAGCAAAAAAGCATAAAAAAAGACCAAGAATAACGCTCATTATAAATGCTAAAAGCCTAGCTTTACCAAGTATTCCTTTAACCAAAAGATGATCACCCTCTGCTGCAGCGTAAGAGAATTCGGCCCAAGAAGCTTGGCTTACAACCGTTGCAGCCTGAACTATAACTCTTGATAAAACCCTCATGACATTGAATGCGGCAACAGCCGCACCACTCCATGCAGATGATAGAATTAATATAGTCCCTTGAACACTAATCATTACGGCTATACTCGATGAAAAATTTGCTCCAGACGCACTAATTAAAGAAACCTTTTCACCGCTGTATTTCTTAAACAAAACAAGTATGTATCGCTTATCAATCTGCTGGTATGTAAAAGCTACCAGCAGAAAGAACCCCAAAACTCTAATAGAGAACAAACTTAGTACAAACCCAAAAAAACCGCCGCCTAAATAAGCAACTATCAATGCCCCCCCCCATTCAAAAAGCCGTACTGTATTTAGAAAAAATATCACCTCGGGATATTTTCTTTCGGCTTTATAAACAGCAGACAAGGATTGCATTTGCCCAACAATAAAAACGTGAGAAGACAATCCCAAAACGATATAAAAAATCGTTTCAGAATCAAGAACAGAAAAATCAAAAACACTCACCCAATCAACAAAAAAGCCAATAACTGAAAGAATGAACAGTGCAAAAAAATAACTAGCAGTAGTAATTTCCCAGCCAGCCTTAAATATATAATATCTC
The DNA here is from genome assembly GCA_937864365.1 of uncultured Alteromonadales bacterium. Classification (GTDB taxonomy): domain Bacteria; phylum Pseudomonadota; class Gammaproteobacteria; order Pseudomonadales; family Cellvibrionaceae; genus Sessilibacter. Next base: position 8,342 of record CALMJT010000209.1, read on the forward strand.
TGGACCTTTGAAACTTCTAAAGCCATCATATTTCCAGACGTATTACTAACGCCGAGATCGAAAAGTCCCATGTACACTGGAAGAGCTGACACAGCCAACCACTCCCCATAACCGACAACCCCCCATGCAGCTATAAGCAAAGGGACACTCAAAAACTGAATGCCAGTGGTAACAGTCTGAGCATAACCACCAGCGCATAATCCTTTGTATATTCTTATTAGAACTTTGTTATTCACAAAATCAGCCTTCAAAGTATTTTCTAACAATAGCTTCCACTTCTTTATTATATGCCATTATTTTTTCTTCAAATGTCATATCTGAGATTCTCTTATAAACTCTAAAGCCATCTGCTAGGCCACGCACCATCCCTGCCCCCACAGTCACATTGCTCATACGGTCAATCACTACAAAGCTGCCGGTGCCATGAACCAGAGTGTAAGGATCAAGTGCTACCGGGCCATTAAACGACAGGGTCACCATACCCACTTCATTTAACTGCAGGCTGTCGGCCGGGATATGTTCCATGGTGTTTACATCAACACGGTGCTGTACAGCCGTGACAGTGCCATACACACTTTTAGTGCTGACCTTGAACAGGTATTCCTTGCCAACCTGCATCGGGGTTTCGTGCATCCACACCAGTTCGGCACTGACGTTGTCGCCAAACAGGGGCTTGCTGCCGGTATAAATCAGATCCCCACGGGAGATATCAATTTCGTCTGACAGGGTCAGGGTTACAGCTTCACCGGCGACAGCCAGGTCAAGGTCGCCATCGGCAGTGACAATGCGGGTCACCTGGCTGCTCTTGCCGGAAGGCAATGTAGTGATAGTTTCGCCCGGACGGATTTCGCCAGCGGCGATGGTTCCGCAGAAACCACGGAAATCGAGGTTGGGGCGATTAACGTATTGCACAGGCATACGGAAGCCTTCGAAGTTTTCGGCTTCACCAGTCTGGGTTTCAACGGTTTCCAGCAACTGGATCATGGTTGGGCCAGTGTACCAGTCGGTACTGGTGCTGCGTTCTACGACGTTGTCGCCGCGCAGGGCTGACATAGGTACAGGGTAGATATTGGCAAAGCCAAGGGATTCAGCGAAGGTGCGGTAATCGGCGCTAATCTGGTTAAAGACCTCTTCATTGAAATCGACCAGATCCATCTTGTTAACAGCAACGATCACGTTCTTGATGCCAAGCAGGGAAACGATGTAGCTGTGACGACGGGTCTGGGTCTGGATGCCTTTACGAGCGTCGATCAGGATCACCGCCAGGTTGCAGTTGGAGGCACCGGTGGCCATGTTGCGGGTGTATTGCTCGTGCCCTGGGCAGTCGGCAATGATGAATTTGCGTTTGTCGGTGCTGAAATAACGGTAGGCAACGTCGATGGTGATACCTTGTTCACGCTCGGACTGCAGACCATCCACCAGCAAGGCCAGGTCGAATTCGCCGTCGGTGGTGTTGAATTTCTGGGAGTCTTTTTTAATGGCGGCCAGCTGGTCTTCAAAAATCAGCTTGGAGTCGTGCAGCATGCGGCCGATCAGAGTGGACTTGCCGTCATCGACGTTGCCACAAGTCAGGAAACGCAGAATGTCCTTTTCTTCGTGCTGCTTGAGGTAGGCCAGAATGTCTTTTTCAATCAGATCCGAGGCATGTGCCATAGTATTTCTCTTAATCCGTTATGTGGGTTGGCAGCCCGTATTGGGTTTAAATCGTCCCGTGGGTGCCAGGCCACGAGGTTAAATTCTGTTGTTATGCGAGTCGGGCCAGTGGCCCGATCTCTCGCGGCTTCCATTTTGAGGTTGCCCGACCTGCCATGGCAGGATTTCTATGATTCGTCAGGTTGCAGTTACAAGCACCGCTTGATTCTGCAAGCCTTCGCGAGCATGGCTCGCTCCTACAGGGTTCGACGTCTGTGCAGGATCGGGGGCAAGCCCCCTCCTACAGGGTCGGACGTCTGGCAAGCTCGCTCCTGCAGCTGAGCGTTGAATTCGGGAGTCATGGTCCCGACCCAGAGCCGTTATTGCCGATCTGTTCTTGCGCAAGCATGGCTCGCTCCTGCAGGGTTCGACGTCTGTGCAAGATAGGGCAAGCTCGCTTCTGCGGAGTTAGAAGTAACCTTCCATCTTTTTCTTTTCCATCGAACCGGCGGAATCATGGTCAATGGCTCGGCCCTGGCGTTCGGAGGTGGTGGTCAGCAGCATTTCCTGAATAATTTCAGGCAGGGTGGCCGCTTCGGACTCTACTGCACCGGTGAGCGGGTAACAGCCCAATGTGCGGAAACGCACCATTTTCTCTTCGATTACTTCGCCATCAGCAAGCGGGAAACGCTCGTCATCGACCATAATCAGCATGCCATCACGCTCAACCACCGGGCGTTTGGCTGCATAGTACAGCGGTACGATTTCGATGTTTTCGAGGTAGATGTATTGCCAGATATCCAGCTCTGTCCAGTTGGAAAGCGGGAACACACGGATACTTTCACCTTTGTGAATACGACCGTTGTAAATATTCCACAGCTCCGGGCGCTGGTTTTTAGGATCCCAGCGATGGTTCTTGTCACGGAAGGAATAAACACGCTCCTTGGCACGGGATTTTTCTTCGTCGCGACGCGCACCGCCAAACGCAGCATCAAAGCCGTATTTGTTCAGCGCCTGCTTGAGGCCCTGGGTTTTCATAACGT
>CALMJT010000210.1 GCA_937864365.1 uncultured Alteromonadales bacterium
CAATCACTTACCGTTCTTGAAATTGGCGACACATTCTTGTGTCGCTGGAAACTCTAGGTTAATCAGAGCTTCCTATAATTCATTCGAATCTATTGGTTTCTACCGCCGCGCTTTTTTCATCATTCATCACCGTCAGTTTTCCTCACTTTTCTCTTATGGCAGAAGTTAAAAATCACGCTGTTGAACAGTCAGCGTTATTTTATGCATTTGGATTTCATCGCCATTGCTTCTCACCGTTTTTACCTTCAAATTTTTCTCAATGAGTCAGTTATCTTTATTTTGCAATTTCGAAGAATATTAACTGCCTCGTTATAAAAAACTATCAGCCAATAATTTAATTCACGGCCAACGATATTGAAGAATAGAATTCCTAAAGCTTGAGAGTTTAATTCGTTCGCCGATCTCTAATTTGGACGATATATTTTGCAAAAAATGACCTGTGACATGTCCCCGGTCATTCGTTGTAGCGTTAATCTATGAACTCCGTGAGACCTTTCATGACCAGTTTCTCTACTCCATTAAACAACGTTCTCCCCAAAACGATAGAAGATCAAAAATATTTAGACGAAAGCGTCGCTGTTGATAATTTATTGTCGGAAGTGAAATTAACAAAAGAGCAGTGTGAAAAAATTTGTGACCAAGCTGTCGCAATTGTTGACCTAGCCCGACAAAAGAAACCGCCTTTGTTAGACAGCTTTCTTAAGGAATACAGCTTAGCAGACAGCGAAGGTGTGGCGTTGATGTGTTTGGCCGAAGCGCTGTTGCGTATTCCAGACAGCTACACGCGTGATCAGCTGCTCAGTGACAAGCTTGATGATCGTAACTGGCACGCGCACATTGCCAAATCAGAATCTTTTTGGGTGAATGCCTCTTCTTGGGGTTTATTGCTCACTGGGCAATTGGTAAAAGGGCGTAAGGTCGATGCCTCCAAAATTACCAAGTTGGTTGCGCGTTTGGGTTTGCCTATGGTTCGCGCGGCTATGAATTCTGCCTTGGATTTAATGGCAGAAACCTTCGTTTTAGGAGAAACGCTACCAAAAGCGATTTCACGTGGAAAAAAGCAACCCGCGCATCAACGGTTGTTTTCGTTTGACATGTTGGGTGAGGCAGCGCGAACCGAAATAGACGCCCAGCATTATTATCAAGAGTATTTAAACGCAATTAATACCTTGTGTGGTTTAGCCAGCGAATCAGAAACCCATAAAAACTCCGGTGTTTCTATTAAACTCTCGGCGCTGTATAGCCGCTACGAAACCAGTCACGCTGAGCAAGCCTGCGCCGATTTAACACGCAAAATGCTAGCGCTGTGTGAAGTTGCCGCCAAAGGTAATATTCCCATTGCGATCGATGCAGAAGAAGCCGATCGGCTTGAAATGAGTTTATTGATTTTTGAAAGATTGGCGACCGCTGAATCCTTAAAAGGTTGGAATGGTTTAGGGCTGGTTGTGCAAGCCTATGGTAAGCGAGCTCCCGCGGTTATTGATTGGTTAATTGAGTTGGCAAAACAGCAGGGCAGACACATTCCAATTCGCTTGGTTAAAGGTGCCTATTGGGATTCTGAAGTTAAAAACGCGCAACAAAAAGGTGTTACGGATTTTCCGGTATACACGCGTAAATCCAATACCGATGTTTCTTATCTTGCCTGTGCAACAAAAATGTTGGCGGCACGCGATCATTTGTATTGCCAGTTTGCCACGCACAATGCGCATACGATCGCCGCGGTTATAGAGCTTGCGGGAACCAATCACAAAAATATCGAGTTACAACGTTTGCACGGCATGGGTGATTCCGTTTACGGCAGCGCGTTTAAATTATCCGAAACCATTCCGCCGGTTCGTATTTATGCTCCGGTGGGAGGTCATCGAGATTTATTAGCTTATTTAGTAAGACGCCTGGTAGAAAACGGCGCGAACAGTTCCTTTATTAATCATCTTTTAGATCACCGAATTACACCAGAACAATTGGTGGTTGATCCAGTAGAAAAAGTCAGACGTCGTGATGTGCATTCGCACCCGAATATCTTAAAACCACATCAAATTTTCGGTGAGAGAAAAAATTCCGTGAGTATCGATCTAACCAGCATTAGCGTCCGCAATGAATTTAAAGAAGCCTTTGAGAACAAAAAAGCCGAACGTTATACGGTCACACCGTTAATTGCAGGTATTGATGATTTTTCACAACAAGCTTCGCATCCGCTAGATAATCCGGCCAATCATCAAGATGAATTAGGACAAGTTTATTTGGCGTCTTTAACACAGGTTGATAACGCTTTCGAACAGGCGAAAAAACATCAACCGTATTGGGATTTAATGGGTGGTGATAAACGCGGGGTTGTTTTAGAGAAAGTTGCTGATCTACTCGAAGAAAATCTCATGTCATTAATGGTTTTATTAACGAGAGAAGCCGGTAAAACACTTGAAGATGCATTAGACGAAGTTCGCGAAGCCGTAGATTTTTGCCGTTATTATGGCGCCCAAGCCAGAGCAGAATTTAGCGATGCCGAGCAATTGCCTAACGGTGGTAAACTCGCCGGTGAGCAAAACCAAATCAGTCTTCACGGCCGTGGTGTTTTTGTGTGTATCAGCCCGTGGAACTTTCCTTTGGCGATTTTTGTTGGTCAAGTTGCTGCTGCATTAGCGGCAGGTAATAGCGTGATCGCTAAACCGGCACCGCAAACGCCTTTAATTGCTTACGAAGCCATTCAATTAATGTATCAAGCCGGAGTACCTAAAGAGATTTTAGCGTTTATTCCGGGTGGCCCTGATGTTGGCGAATATCTTGTAAAACATTCCGATGTTGGTGGTGTTGCCTTTACCGGTAGCTCGCACACGGCGCGAAAAATAAATCTTAATTTGGCCAATCGTACCGGCGCCATTGTGCCGTTAATTGCAGAAACCGGTGGCCAAAACGTAATGTTTGTCGATAGCTCCGCTTTGTTGGAACAAGTTTGTGACGATGTTATTCGCTCCGCGTTTGCCAGTGCTGGCCAACGATGCTCGGCATTACGTGTGCTTTATGTGCAGGAAGATATTTTTGATGAAACGCTATCGTTAATAAAAGGCGCAATGGATCAACTCACCGTTGATAATCCCGCAAACAGTAAAACCGATGTCGGCCCTATTATCGATAAAATCGCACTTGAAAAAATTCAGAATCATATTCAAGAATTTAAAACTAAAGCGGTTACACACTACACATCTGGCGAATACGATAAAGCCGTTTACAATAACGGTACCTTTATTACTCCGCATTTATTTGTGATTAATTCCATCAGCGAATTAAGTGATGAATGTTTTGGCCCCGTGTTACACGTTATAAAATATTCCGCTAAAAAATTGCCGGAAACCATTCAGCAAGCATTTTCAACCGGATTTGGTTTAACTCTTGGTATTCAAACCCGTTTAGAAAGCCGTTGGCGAGAAATCTTTGCTCAGGCTCCCGTTGGTAATACCTACGTAAATCGTAACATGGTGGGCGCTGTGGTTGGTTTACAGCCTTTTGGCGGACAAGGACTGTCAGGAACTGGTTTTAAAGCCGGTGGCCCGCGTTATCTATATCGCTTCGCCACGGAAAAAACATTAACCATTAATACCATGGCCATGGGTGGAAATACCGAGTTATTGAACTTGTCGGATTAACAATTAGTTATCGTAATTATTATACCCATTTAATTGCTCTAAGAACCTTTGATTAACTCTTCGGTAATTTAATCAGAGGTTCTATTTTGTTTGTGTAATTTCCAGCTTTTTCTATTCCTTATTATGACGGCGTATTTTGTTCAAGCTGTTTCTTGCACACAACCTTTTCTTCGCCCAAGTTATAAATATTGTTAACGCCAACGTAAATTCCTGAAATTAACGCGGTGGTTGGGTAGATGATGGGTGTTAGTAAAAGCCCTTCTATTGAGTAGTAGCTGTTGGTTTCTTTGGCGACGTCGATCACTCTTAGGGTTTTGCGATCGCTGGAGATTTCGCATTTAGCAATGTGCTCCGAGTCGCTGGTGGGTACTACTACGCAACCGTGTAGTGTGGCTAACACTAAAGTTGATAAGATTGTTGTTAGTTTTCGCATTATTGTTCTCACATATACGGTATGTTGGTCTTTTTAACTGAGCCAGCAAGGGTTTATGATTAAATCTTAAGCCAATTTTGGTTTGTAAGTTATCTTACTTGTAAATTTGGATGAGTAATACCGGTGAATTACGAAGAAGTGAAACACTATGCGCTGGCTAAACCAGAGACGAGTTTAGATTTTCCGTTTCAGCGTGATATTCCATTGTTTAAAGTCTACACAAAAATGTTTGCGTTGGTGTCGTGGCACAATGAGGTGGCTTGGCTGAATTTAAAATGCGATCCCGACCAAGCGTTGGCGTTACGGGATATTTTTGAGTCGGTGATTCCTGCCTACCACATGAATAAAACCCATTGGAATACGGTAATTTTAGATGGCAGTGTTCCGCGTGGCGAAATCGAACGTATGATCGATCACAGCTATGCCATGGTAGTGCGTGGTATGACGCGTAAAATGCGCACCAATTTAGAAATTCGTTATGGCGAGCCAGCAATTTATTGTGGTCAATAATTGATGTAATTCGGGTGCATAATGATCAGAGAAGCCACTGCAAACGATGCGAAATACATTGCCGATATCTACAATTATTATGTAGAAGAAACCTACATTACTTTTGAAGATATACCCGTCACTGAGCTGGACATTCGTTCGCGAATGGCGTCGGTACAACAACAGTCTTTGCCTTGGCTGGTTGCTGTTGAAGATTCTGAAGTAGTGGGATATGCCTATGCCACACAATGGAAAGAGCGATCTGCGTATCGGTATTCGTTAGAGTGTACGGTTTATCTTAAAAATGGTTGTGATGGTAAAGGATTAGGAACACAGTTGTATAAGGCGTTATTGGCGGCTCTAAAAGCACGGGGCACTCATTGCGTAATTGCGGTTATCAGTTTGCCTAACGCTAAAAGCGTTGCCTTGCACGAAAAAATCGGCATGGAAAAAGTCGCGCATTTTAAAGAGGTCGGTTTTAAATTTAATCAGTATATTGATGTGGGTTTTTGGCAGCTTATTTTAAGAGATTAGGATTTTGATAAGGGAATGATAATTTTTATCTCTGATTTCCGTTTCTTAGATAGCCAGTTTTTAGATATCAGTTTTTTAGGTGCTAGTTTTAAAAGATTTATTCTCTGATTAAGCCATGGTTTATTAATCAGAGAATAAATTTTTGTAGGTGATTTAAACGGCAGTTGGAGCACTTGCTGCATTAGCAGAATTTTTTTGCTGATTTAATTTCTTTAAACGTGCTTCAATATTTTGCGTTAATTTTTCGACACTTAAACCCGCTTCGTTAAGCAGTTGATCGCGTTTGCCGTGATCTTGGAAATAATCTGGCAGACCGCAATTTAATACGTTCACATCAAAACATTCCTGTTGGCAATATTCGTTAACCGCAGAACCAGCGCCACCAGCAATGGTGTTGTCTTCAATGGTTACCAACAACTCGTGGTTTTGCACCAACGAGGCAATAAGTGCTTCGTCGATGGGCTTAACCCAACGCATATCGCAAACGGTTGCGTTGAGTTTTTCTGCAACGGCGAGAGCGCGATCTAACAGCGGCCCAAAGTTTAAAATAGCGATTTTATTGCCAGATCTTACAACAACACCTTTACCAATTTCGGGGGTGGGTTGGAGTTGATCTAACGCAGCACCAGTGCCCGTTCCGCGTGGGTAACGAACCGCGGATGGGCCTGCAAATTCAAAACAGGCTTTTAGTAGCTGTTGGCATTCAAACTCGTCGCTGGGTGCGGCGATAATCATGTTAGGAATGCAGCGCAAGAAGCTGATATCAAAACTACCGGCGTGGGTTGGGCCGTCTTCACCGACCAAACCCGCGCGATCGATAGCGAAGGTAACATCAAGATTTTGCAAGGCAACATCGTGCACGAGCTGATCGTAGGCGCGCTGTAAAAACGTGGAGTAGATGGCAACGACCGGTTTGTAGCCTTCACAGGCAAGACCCGCGGCAAAGGTTACGGAGTGTTGCTCGGCAATGGCTACGTCGTGGAATCGCTCTGGGAATCGCTCGGCAAATTCCACCATACCAGAGCCTTCACACATGGCTGGAGTAATTGCCACGAGTTTTTCGTTTTGCTCGGCGGCTTGGCACAGCCAGTAACCAAAAACGTCTTGGTATTTGAGCTTTTTCGGCTTGTTGTCTACCTGTACCGGTGCGACCGAGGTTTTGGGTTCGATCTTATTTAACGCGTGGTATCCAACCGGATCTTGTTCGGCTGGAGCGAAGCCTTTGCCCTTTTTGGTGATAATGTGCAAAAGCTTGGGGCCTTTGAGCTTACGCAGCGCGTCTAGGTCGTGAATCAGCCGTGGTAAGTCGTGACCATCAATTGGGCCGATGTAATAAAAACCCAGCTCTTCAAAGAGGGTTCCCGGAGAAACCATGCCTTTAACGTGCTCTTCAGTCTTACGAGCAAGCTCCCACGCTTGTGGAATTTTTGATAAAACTTTTTTGCTACCTTCACGAAAATCGGTGTAAAGCTTACTGGCCCAAATTTTCGAGAAATAAGTTGCAAGTCCGCCGACGTTGGGAGAAATAGACATGTTGTTATCGTTTAACACAACCAACATGTCGGAATTTAAGTGCGCAATATGATTTAACGCCTCAAACGCCATACCTGCGGTCATCGCGCCATCGCCAATCACGGCGACCATTTTGCGGCGTTGATCTTCGGGTTCATTTTGTGCGGCCACGGCCATGCCAAGGGCAGCGCTTAACGATGTACTGGAATGACCCACGCCAAAGGTGTCGTATTCACTCTCGGAGCGTTTAGGGAAACCCGCTAAACCGTCAAGCTGACGCATGGTATGCATGGATTCGCGGCGCTCGGTGAGGATTTTATGCGGGTAGGTTTGATGACCCACATCCCACACCAGTCGGTCGTCTGGTGTGTTGTACACGTAGTGAAGGGCGATGGTTAACTCGACTACGCCGAGACCGGCACCAAAGTGTCCACCGGTTTTACCAACGGTGTACAGGAGAAATTCGCGCAACTGCTCTGCAAGTATCGGTAGTTCGCTCTCATCGAGTTGACGTAAGTCTTCAGGAGAGTTGATTCGATCAAGCAGTGGCGTTTGCGGGCGATGCAGCGGTATTTCTGTGAGCATAACGGCGTAATTTTCTTCACGGCAATAGGTTATTGTACCGAGCAAAACAAATACAAACTACTGTGACGTGCTGAATCGGTAATTAGTTACTTCGGTTGACAATATAACCTGAAAGGTTGCGCAGGTGATCGGCGCGGTAATCAAAGCTGCTAAGGCTATTCAATGCTTGATTATGGAGTTCTTTAGCAAACGATTGCGCAGCTTCAAGTCCTAGCAAGCTTACAAATGTTGGTTTATTCAACGCGGCGTCGGCACCCTTAGGTTTGCCTAACACGCTGGTCTCGGTTGTTACGTCTAAAACATCATCTTGGACTTGAAAGGCCAGTCCCACGGTTTGTGCGTAACGGCTGAGGTTTGCAAGCTGTTCATCATTTGCGCCAGCAACTATTGCGCCCATTCTCACGGCAGCGCTAATTAAGGCTCCGGTTTTGCACAAGTGCATTCGCTCCAGCTGTGGCTGAGTAAGAGTGCGATTGGTGGCGGTCAGATCAATGGCTTGGCCGATAACCATCCCCGATGCTCCGGAGGCATTGGCAAGTTCTTGCACTAAACGTACTTTTAATTCTGGGGCAATATCGAGCTCTGGGCTGGTGAGAATCTCAAAGGCGCGAGTTTGTAGGGCATCGCCCGCCAAAATGGCAATGGCTTCACCAAAGGCAATATGACAGCTGGGTTTACCGCGACGCAGATCATCATCGTCCATGGATGGCAGATCATCGTGTATCAAACTGTAAGCGTGAACACATTCTAGTGACGCTGCGATTGCATCTAATGCGTCTTCGTTATCGAAACCGAATGCTTCTGCGGACGCATAGGCAAGTACGGCACGCACGCGCTTGCCGCCGCCACAGGCGCTGTAGCGCATGGCAGAGATGAGTTGCGTGTCATCTTGAGTGGTTGCTGGCAACCAAATATCCAGGGCTCGTTCAACGCGAGCGCGACTGGTTTTTAAAAACTGCTGAAACAACGATGCGTGCCTTTAGACGGGTAAATTCGAATGACGGGAAGGTTAGTAAGAATCGTCGGAGTCGTCGAGTTCGTCGAAATCTTCTAATTTGAGCTGTCCTTGTTCGGCAACAAGTTTTTGCACTTTTTGCTCGGCTTCGGTCAAGCGTTGCTGGCAATCGCGAGTGAGCCTAATGCCACTTTCGAAAGCTTTTAACGATTCATCAAGGCTTAAATCACCAGATTCAAGCTGTTCTATGATGTTTTCTAATTCGCTTAATGCCGATTCAAAGTCAGGATACTTTTTGCGTGCCGCCATGAAACAGGTTCCTCTCTTCAATGGCCTGAACCCTAACCGACACCGCGTTATTGGTCAATTGGTGGCGCTTATTTTTAAGATTTCTGAACAAAACTTTCATCGTTAAAACGGCTATCTTCAAAATTCTTATCCTACCTATCGAATTTCTTCTTGGAATTAATGATTCTTCGATTTCTGCCGATGCCACATGCACAGAGTTACGTTTATCGACCTGCATTTATAAGGAGCTGCTTGTGGATCTAGCCACGATTGTTGGGTTATTGGGCGCCATGGGTTTGATCGTTGTCACCATGCTGATGAGTGGCTCGTTATCCATGTTCATTAATATTCCGTCGCTAGTGATTGTTGTTGGCGGAAGTATTTTTGCGGTAATGGCTAAGTTTGGTTTGGGGCAATTTTTAGGCGCTATGAAGGTAGCGGGTAAAAGTTTTTCTAACAAAATTGATGATCCCTCAGCGCTTATCGATGAAATTGTTGAACTTGCAGACGCTGCCCGTAAAGGCGGATTACTTTCGCTTGAAGGCAAGGAAGTTAGCAGTAATTTTTTACAAAGAGGGATTCAGTTACTGGTGGATGGCCACGATCCTGACGTAGTTCGTACCTTACTTTCTAAAGATCGAACACTTGCCGAAGAGCGTCACGCGGTAGGTTCGAAGATTTTCACTGCGATGACCGGTGTAGCGCCTGCGATGGGGATGATTGGCACCTTGATTGGACTGGTGGCGATGTTGGCTAACATGTCTGACCCAAAGTCCATCGGCCCGGCGATGGCGGTGGCATTGTTAACAACGCTCTACGGTGCAGTATTGGCTAACGGTTTAACCGAGCCTATCTCAGATAAGTTAGCCCTGCGCGCTGCCGAAGAGGCGATGGTTAAAAACCTCGTCATCGATGCTTTATTGGCTATACAGGCCGGACAGAATCCTCGGGTCATCGATACCATGCTTAGAACCTATCTTCCTGAAAGTAAACGCGACTCTGGCAAGGATGAGTAGCGGAGATCAGTCATGAGTGATGAAGAAGAGCACAAATGCGACTGTCCGGCCGGTTTGCCGGCTTGGATGGGTACTTTTGCCGATTTGATGTCTTTGCTGATGTGCTTTTTCGTTTTGCTGCTATCGTTTTCGGAAATGGATGCGCAAAAATTTAAGCGTTTAGCGGGTTCTTTAGCGCAAGCTTTTGGTGTGCAAAATCGCCTTGATGTTACAGATCCACCAAAAGGTACCAGCATTATTGCCCAAGAGTTCAGCCCCGGTATTCCAGAGCCAACGCCGTTAAATGTGATCTATCAAAACACCAGCGATTTCACAGAAATGAGTTTAGAATTGGAATGCCAGGCTGAGTACGATATAGAACAGGGTGAAATTAATCAGGATTCCGGCATAAAAACACGCATCAAGCAGGAGCTCGAAAAGCTGGTTGAAGAGGCGGTTGGTAAAGCTCAAAAAGAAGCCACAGATCTCGCAAGATCTCTGCAAAAGCAGATTATTCAAGGTGAAGTCGAAATTGAAACCCAAGGTAGGAATATCATTATTCGGATTCGCGAGAAAGGTGCGTTTCGTTCGGGATCTGCCGATTTGGCCGAAGAGTACTTCGATGTAATCAGCGAAATTCAAGAAGTCTTGCGCGACACTGAAGGTACGATATCTGTTGAAGGTCACACCGATAATATTCCCATAAAAACCAGCAGATTCAGATCGAATTTCGAATTGTCTTCTTCTCGGGCGGTATCGGTGGCTATGGAATTGATGAAAGGTGATGTTTTAAGTCGCAATCGGTTTGAAGTTAAGGGTTTTGCTGATACTAAACCCCTAACAACCAATGAAAGCGAAGTAGGGCGTGCGCGCAATCGTCGTGTAGAAATTGTTGTTCGCCAAGATATTGCCGATGGACTTTCTGAAGAAGACAAACAAATCTTAAAACAAGACGGTGGCGATATTTTACGTGAGCTCGATCTCGATCCAGACTATATATTTGACCTAAAACCCGACGAAATTTTTTAAGGGAGTTTATGTGATGTCCGAAGATCGCCGTCGTTATTTCCGCATTGATGATCAAATAGGTGTTTCCTACAAAATTATCAGTGAAAATGATTTATCGGGCGAGTTAAAACCGCTACGGGTTGCCGATAATTTTGGTGCGCTCAGAAAACTGAACAAAGAAATTGCCACAACACTGCAAGAAGTTAAATTGAAAGATCCTCTTGTGGGTAATGTATTAGAAGCACTTGATAAGAAAATAAACGTTGTTATTAACCAACTAGAAATGGATAACTTATTGGTACAACGCATTGCGCATCATGTTCATGAAGTTAATATCAGTGCTTGTGGAATGGGTTTTTATATTGACGAAGCTTTAGCGGAAGCCACGTTGTTGAGTTTAGATCTTATTTTAATTCCCGATAATATAAACATTGGCAGCTTTGGTAGAGTGATTTCTTGTGAATCTGTAGAAGATAAGAAATATTATGTAAGGCTTGAGTTTTTTGGCATGAGCTCTGTTGATCAGGAATTGTTAATTCAGCACATTGTACGACGGCAAGGTTATTTAATTCGTTCAAATCTTAATAGTTAATAATCTCTTTTTACCTTTTATAGACATTGAAACTTCTGACCAAATTTTTTGTAATTTAATCAGAGGACAAACATTAAACTTGCGGTTGCTAATTTTTTCACAATCTCAATCATTAGCTGTTATTGATGTGGCGATAGAGTTTTGTGTTACTGGAAATTCTAATTGAATTAAAGTTTTTTATTACAATTGACGAGGTATTTGACAAGGTATTGCAGAATCGCGCAAACATCGGGTTCTACCGAGATCTGCAATGTTGATGCAGGTTTTTTGTGAGGTAATTTAAAGCCAAAATTAATGGCTGAATAAAAAATTTGATCAACTTAAATTGATTAAATTAAAAGAGATCGCTAAAACAGACCATTAAAACAACTGAATAAAAACGTTAAACGGCTGCGTGCAGCCTTCACGCCAACGAATAATGTCATCAAGTCGCAATTGTGAGCGGTTGTAAGTTCACTTGTTTTAGCGGATGGCTTTTATACTCGTGACAATCGTATACCCGAGACAATCGGCAGCCACCCATAACCTAACAACTTGAAGATTCCTGTTGGTGTTGTTCATTCCATCGATGTTGCTCACATTGACGTTGCTCACATTGATATTCCTCAATAGTATCGTTCAAATTCAAATGTTGAATTTATGTTCATGAAGACATTATTTAATGTCATATCAATGCCACATATTTTGGATAAGTTGTGTCCATGGTGGTGGTAAATTCTTCAATTTTAAGTATTTTTAACCATTGCTGAGCGCTTATTAAGCGAGTATAACGTTACTAAATGAATGTTGTTTGTGCAGTTGGCGCACAAATTGATGACACATTATCGAGTATAGGGTACCGACACGCCTGATTTGAGTTTCATGCAGTCACCTCTATGGCGTAGCCAATGTTTTTCGGATTGAACGCTTTTTTTCGCAATACCCTGCTTGTTTGTTAACGACCGTAGCTAAGTATCATGGAAGGAATGCCGTCTTCATAGTTTTAAAGATATTTGTTAAGACAGTCTTACAGTATTTCGCGGGTGCCGTCGTAAGAGATTGGGTTACTCGTTCATTTCTTACCGCCTGTTCTTCGGCGATACCGAGCTGTCCCTCAGCTGGGTTATGTTTTTCTCTCACTTTAAAACATCGTGATTTTCGATTCCATGTTGATGCTTTCTTTGGCAGAGGATTGTTATGGAACCCCGTATCCTAAGATTAAACTCAACAGGGCAACCCATTGAATGGCTTCATTGGAAGCAGGCTGCCTGTTTGTACTCTCGTGATTTAGTATGCTGGTCTATGGGTGGCGTGGTTCGTACCGTTTACGGTGGTCATTCACGGTTTTCCGGTATGCAATCGTTTATGGAATTACCGGCCATCATCGCTTGTAACGGCAAGCGCGTAAATCGATCCCATGTTGTTCCACCGCTGACCAATCGAGCGCTTTTTTCGAGAGACAACTATCAATGTATGTACTGCGGTAATCACTTTCGACTTGAAGAGCTGTCACGAGATCATATTGTGCCGGTAAGTCGTGGTGGTGCCGATAGCTGGACTAACGTCGTGGCAGCTTGCAAGCGCTGCAACCAACGCAAAAGTAATCATTTACTGTCTGAAATCTCCATGGAATTACTGGCGCTACCGTTTCGACCAAACACGGCAGAATATCTTGCTTTGACCAACAGTGATCGTATCCGCGGTGATCAAATGGAGTTTCTGAGCGCTCAGTTCTCGAAAAATTCTCGAATACGTATTTCATCTTGAGGTGTTTGAAAATACCTGTCGATACTAATCTTTAGCAAAAGCAGAGAATCCGAGTATCGACAGGCTTCCGTGTTTTCGCCACAATTCGGCGATGACACAAGAGCTCACCTCATTAATAGCAGTTGCTCAAAGCCTTAATCTCAAAGGCGTCATCGACACGCATGTACATCTCGACGACTTAGCCGATGAAACCCAAGAATCGATGGCTGAACTCGCGTCTAAAGCTTTCCAACGTGGAATCGGTAAGTTAGTAATTCCCGGTTTGTATCCCGAGCAGTGGTGTCGCATCAGCGATTTTACTAAAAGTGATCAACGGATTTATTTTGCCGTGGGGGTGCACCCTTGGTGGGTTAATCCAGACACTGCTTTTTCTGCTGAAGATTTAACGCAAGCGCTTGCTGATTTTGCAATACGTGAAGATTGTATTGCCATCGGCGAAACGGGTTTAGATAAGCTAAAAAAAGACACCTTTGAAGCCCAGAGATCGAGTTTTATTACTCATTTAGAACTAGCTCAAGCGTTTACTAAGCCTGCGATTATTCACTGTGTGCGAGCGCACGATGAAATGCAACGGGTTTTAAAATCCTATAAAAATGGCTTACCAGGCGTTATTCACGGTTTTTCCGGTAGCTTAGAGGTGGCCAGACATTACTGGGCAAAAGGACTGCACCTAGGCATTGGTGGTACCATTACCTACGAACGTGCCAACAAAACTCGCGAAGCTGTGGCAAGGTTACCCATAGAATCTTTGGTTCTTGAAACAGATGCTCCGGCGATGCCGGTGTGTGGATTTCAAGGGCAGGCCAATCGACCGGAACAGATTGCTTTAATTGCGCTTAAATTAGCAGAATTAAGAAGTGAACCAGTGGATTATATTTTGGAAAAAACCACAGAAAATGCCCAACGGCTTTTTAATTTTTAATCATGATTGCGAAAGACAATACACACATTATTTGCAAAATTCCTGATGTGGATTTAATTGAATTAAAAAATCAAAAAAACTGGCAACGTAAATACAAATCAATTATTGATTTAAGTAAAAAGCTGCCCTCTGATGATATTATTAAGCAAGATCAATATTTAGTGGCGGGTTGCGAAGCAAAAACTTGGCTGCATTTGCAATTAATAAACCCTGAAACAATTGAAGTGACTTTCGACAGTGAGTCCGCTGTGGTAAAAGGGTTATGTTGTGTTGTTCTTGCGCCAATCAACGATAAAAAAATCAGTGAAATTGGCGATTTTAATTTGCACGATTATATGCATGAACTGCAACTTGAAAAACACCTTAGTCCCTCACGCGTAAATGGTTTACTTTCTTTTTGGGTGAAGTTAACGGATTTTGTAAGTAGTGTACGTTCAATTTAAAGGGTTTAATCCTCAATTTTTGAAGATTGTGAATCGACCTTTTTAAAATGCTTTTCCAAAATTCGACTTGCGGCAATAAATCCAAAGGTTCCAGTGACCATTGTCGCGGAGCCGAACCCGCCGCTGCAATTTAATTGATTTCCGTCGCGCTCTGACGAAAACGTATGGCTAACTTCGCCATTTGGCAATGGGTAAACCATTTGCTCGGTAGAATAAATCGCTTCGATGGAGAAATTACGTTTGGTATTTTTACTAAAATTATAAAGCCTGCGTAATTGATTACGCGTTTTAGCCAGCAACGGATCGTTGGTGGTTTTTGCCAAATCAATACTCGTTACCAAGCGAGGATCGCGTTTACCGCCAGCAGAACCAACGGTAACCATCGGGATTTTTTGGCGCTTACAATAGGCAATCACAGCAGCCTTTGTTGTGGCCGAATCAATCGCATCTACTACGCCAGAAATAGACGATTCAATAATCTGAGGAATATTATCCAGGTCGATAAAATCTTCGATAAGATTGACGTTAATTTCAGGATTTATTAATTGCAGACGCTCTGCCATTGCGTGCACTTTACCCTGACCGATGGTGTTACTCAGTGCGTGAATTTGGCGATTAATATTGGTTACACAAACGTCATCCAGATCAACCAAAGAAAGATTACCGACACCGGTTCTCGCAAGAGCTTCGGCAACCCAAGTGCCAACACCGCCTATACCGATAATCAGAAAATGAGCGTCTCTAAGCGAATGGTAGTGAGCCCGGCCGTATAAGCGACCAATACCCGAATAACGCTGCTGATAACCGTCGGCTTCTATCATGTTCTTAAACGCATCATAAGTTGAAATTAATCGCCTAAGTTTATCACCCTCGTTAGGTGATAGCCGATAGTATTCACGGAAAAAGTTGGTTTGATTAGATTTTATTCGGTGGGTACGAGGTTTGAAAACTCATCGGGAGTAACAATAGACACATCTAATGCGTTAAGAACATCCGATATTTTCAGCATGTACGGGAGGATTTTATGCTCCGCTTCGGCGTAGTAACCGGCAACGTGCAGACCAACAGCTTCAAACTTATCGTTATACCAAATAGCACCGCTATCACCGGGATAACAAAACGCCGATGCAGGGTCTTCAGCACTCATTGGGCCGAGTAAGACACCGTTGTAAATCATCTTCTCGTTGGACAATAACGGAAACTCAAGCTGCTCCTGTAAATTCGTCACCCGAGCGAAATTTAAATTACCCTGAGAACCAATACCAAACATAGTTAATGGGTCGCCAATGTTTGGATCACTAATACCAGTAAACAGTTTATCTGCCCTAAAACCTAGTTTAGTAATATCACTAACATCTTCAAAAACCGCAAAAGCCGCATCAATAAATTGCGAAAAACCATCGCGCGCATATTTAACCGGAACTGTTATCGATCTTGAATAATTTGAAATTGTTAATTCCGTATCCGTAGGGGTATTAGTATCTGCACAAAACTGCTTATGCTGGTGCAAACAATAAATCACACCTAGTTTAGACGAGCGGTTATCCCTCACCAACATTCCAACACTGCCGGAATTACGGTGAGAGTTAACTAAATTAATACGGAGGTAGGTTGGTAGAATCAAAGGGCACTCGGCTTATTGTTTGGTCCAGCCGCCGCCCGTACCTCCAACTGGATCCTCAGTGCCGCCATGTAGATCAGTAGTGTCGTTTGCATTATGTTCATGAAGAAAGAACGTAACTTTCTTCATTTTTGAACGTGTATTATGCCCGCAATTACATTGAGATATAATTTCTAGTTTGAAAGGGTTTGATTCATTATATTCAGTATTAGTTGGTATTTTTAAGTTCTCAACGCACAAAAAAACAAAATGTTCACTGATTTTAGATACCGAAAATTTAGAGTTGGATATATCAAATCTGAAGTGATTTTTTAATTGTTTTCTAGACCCGTTTTCTTCAGAGCGAATTTTTCGAGTTAAATTTACTGACAATAATTTCTCCTTTTTATCGTCAAATTTAATTGTGAGAATA
>CALMJT010000211.1 GCA_937864365.1 uncultured Alteromonadales bacterium
AATCACAAATTTTTTATTTATTTACAGTCACAAACAATGGCGAAGCCCAACCGCCGAAACGATTTTTAAAAACGTTCTGGAGTTCAAGTTCGATCGGCCGGTACCAGCCCAAAAGCAAAGAGAACGGTAAATGCATCGGATATCGGCTGGGCGGATATTATCTTTGTTATGGAGAAGAAACATAAAAATAGATTAGTCGCGCAATTTCCAAAAATGCTTAATCACAAACCACTTTATATTCTCGATATTCCAGACGAATACCAATATATGGATGCTGAATTAATTGTTGAGTTAGAAGATAAGGTCGGGTCGATAATTTTTGAAAGCTCTGATTGATCTTTGGTAATTTGGATTAATCAGAGCTTTTTTATTTTTATAAATTAAACGAAGCAGAAAGCAAAACGGTTCTTGGATTTCCCAGCACTAGGTAGTTTGCACCGGGAAAACCTCCAACAGATGCCCAATAATCTTCGTTAAATACGTTTTCTATACGTAAGCTGAATTGGGTATTTTTACCGAGAATATTGGTTTGATATCGGGTGCCTAAATCCAAACGATTCCAGCTGTCTACCTCTAGGGTGTTGGCTGCATCGGCGTATTGGCTGGAGGTATAAACAAATCGGCCATCAATACTGAGTTGATTGTTTAGTGCGTGTTCTAAATTAATATTAAATTGGTGGTTAGGAATACCAACGGCGTCTTTGCCTTCTACACTTGAGTCTTGAGTATCTTTTTGATCGGCATCGGTGTAGGTGTATCCGCCGACAATTTTTGTATTGGCATTTAATTGACCAAAAATACTTAACTCAACACCGGTATTGACTTGCTTACCGTTTTCATCAAAGCGATTATTTTCAACAAAAAATACAGGTTGATCGATTTGGTAAAGGCTTAGTGATCCACCAATGGTTTGGTAATCAAATTTAAATCCTACTTCAAATTGTTCCGATACCGAAGGCTCAAACACTTCACCAGAATTGATTACAGCTTCGCCGCCACTCACGGTAGGTGCAGTTTCTCCTGCCGATAAGCTTTCTGCATAATTAGCGTATAACGAAATTTCTGGCAGCACTTTATAAACAAGCCCAACAACGGGTGTGGTTTTGCTTTCGTCGTAGCTAGATGTACGAGCACCGGTGGTATTATCAAAAGCGTTTACTTTTAATGTTTGGCGGCGTAATCCTAAGGTTAACAGCGTTTTTTCATCGGGTAGGGTGATGATATCGGCAATGGCGTAGCTGAAGGTATCGTTATCTTCGGTAACTCGTGGGTTTTTTAAATCACCACCCAAAAAGAAATCCGCTGGTGGTATTTCTACGGTAAATGGATTATTTAAATCGCCACTAAAACCGGCAAAATTTGAAAATGCAAAGGCATTTTTTGATTCCAGTGAATAGCGACTCACTGAGGTAATTAAACGATGTGCAACATCGCCGGTATTAAATTCAAAACGAATACCAGCATCGGAAGAAATAATAGTATCTTCACGGGTGTTATCAAATCGGAAGGAAGTTGTTGAACCGTCGGCAAAAGCGCTTGGGTTTGCTAATACATTTTCTTCTTCACCGTCGCGGCCACCAATGGCTGCCCATGCGGTAATATTGTCTTGAATATCAAACTCACCTCTGAATACACCGAATAATTGTTTCTCGTCGGTGAAAGTCCAAGGTTGGGCAAAATTGCTGTCGGCATCGGGTGTATCAGGAATTTCACCCAATGGCGTAACGCTTGGGCGTGGCGCATCAATATGATGATCTTGATAACCTAAATCCGCGGTAAAACGATAGCGATCACCACTATGGTCAAAACTGACCGACAGCGCATTCAGTTCTCTTTCTTGATCTTCAATAGACGTTTCGCCATCGCGACGCACACCGCTAATGCGTAAGCCGCTGTTTTCGTTATTGCCAAATCGCACGCTGGTATCAAAAGCCGCTGAGTATTGGCTCGGAGCTTCTAATCCTAGACTGATTCGAGTGCTGTTATCGCTGGCGCGTTTGGGTACCAGATTCACCGCGCCGCCGGTCGCGCTGCCACCGGGTGCAGCACCGTTAATGAATGAGTTAGCACCGCGAAAGACTTCGACACGCTCAACCAGTTCGGCAGCGACAAACTGACGAGGCAAGACACCGTACAGGCCGTTAAAGGTCATGTCATCGGAGAACACCGGAAACCCGCGAATAATGTATACCTCTTGAAAGTTGCCGAAACCGCGGGCCGGACGCACGCTGGGATCGTTTTGCACAACATCGGCGATACTGCGGGATTGTTGGTTGTGAATAAGCTCTTCTGTGTAGGCCGTAGAGCTGAATGGTGCGTTAAGTAGATCAAGGTTACCTAAGATGCCTGCGCGGCTGCCGCGGGCGACTTGTCCGCCTGCGTAGGGACGTGTTTGGTAGATCTGTGAGCCATCGGCTTCAACAATAACTTCTTCGATGACCTTCGAGTCTTGTTCGGCAAACGATAGCGGTGCTAGGGCGACACCGACAGCGAATGCCAGCAAATTGAAGGGTAGAGAGAGTGTTGTGCCTAAAACCGATGGCGACCGTGTCATTACTTGCACCTAAATTTACATAGTTTGAAATTAGGCGGGATCTTATGACAACTTGTATCAAATAAAAAGACTTCTCATTTGTATTTGATATTTATTTACACTAACAATAGAGACAAATTACAAGAGACTCTGATTAGCCTAGAGTTTCCAACAACACCAGAATGTGTCGCCAATTTCAAGAACGGTAAGTGATTAAAATTGTGAAAAAATTGGAAATCGTATTTTACGTTTCTGTCGTCTGATTAAATCATGGCTGAGTTAATCAGAGATTCTTAGAGAATTTATGCGTGCTTGAAACCGGTTTTCTGAATTTAAACGAGCATGTAATTAGAAATTAATGACTAAAAATAGATAGGAGTGAGCTTTTAAAGACAATTTTGAAGATAGTTTTAAGAAGAGGAACTCAGTGTTGAATATTGAATTCGATATTGAAAATTTATGGATGCAATTAGTTTTTGGAAAATCTCGACTGAACTCCTAGTATCAGCGAGTTCCAGTCGGGGAATTAATTCGCAGAACCAAAATGGTTTTGGCGCGAATTTATGGCTGTTGCTTTTTAGCTCTGTAAGCGGCGGCTTTGGCGCGGTTGCCGCAAACGGCCATAGAGCACCAGCGGCGTTTATGGTTTTTACTGATGTCTAAAAACCACAAGGTGCAGGTTGGGCCTTCACAATTTTTAATTAAGCCAAAATCAGACTCGCAAATTAAGCGACCCATTTCGCTGGCAACAGCGGCAAGTAGATCGTCAGCCTTATGCCAGTGGCGAATCTCATGGAATTCAAAACCACTGTGGGCGTCTTCGCTAATGCCTACCTGATGATATAAACGATCGCCGCGCAGTAAATCGTTTAAGGGTTTTAACTCTTTCAACACGTTGGCAGTTACTTCTTTACCTGCGTATTTTTTAATAAAACCCCGAAACCATTCACGCATATTGCGCGCACGTTCGGCCGCGTCATCAAGCTCCGCGTTAGAGAGTTTGTTATAGATCGTGTCGCGCTCTTCATCCGAAATTAATTCGGCGTGATGGAGCCAACTTACCAAATCATCCCCGTTTTCGAGCCATTCGATATCGTCACCCCATGGCGCGCAAATCGAGTTTAAAAAATCCAAAGCTGTGTTATCGGCGACAAGAAACGGATCTGGGCGTTGTAATTCGTTCAAGACCTTGTCCTCACATTTATACGATCTTGTAAACATAACCTGTCAATTGCGTATTGACAAGTTATCTTTTGTTTGGGTAACCTTTCAAGTTAAGTATTGATAGTTACTATATCGACGTTGGCTTTTCCAAGAAATGCCCAACAATGCTTTGATGTCTGTATAAAACCTAAAATTGCTGAATAGCTCTCATTGGAGAATTCGAACCATGGCTAAGTTGTTACACATTGTTGCGTCACCGCGCTCAGAATCATCACAATCTAACAAAATCGCAAACGCATACGTTGCTGCTCGTAAAGCACAAGATCCAAGTTTAGTAGTGCAAACTCTAGACCTTTGGGCATGTGATCTTCCTGAATTTGATGGCGATAAAGCTGCTGCGAAGATGACTTTCTTCGGTGTTGGCGAGATGGACGGTCAGCGTCAAACTGCCTGGGATAAAGTCGTTGAAGTAACGCAAAACTTCATTGATGCTGATGAATATGTATTTGCAGTTCCAATGTGGAACGGCGGCGTTCCATACAAACTCAAGCAGTACATCGATATCATTACTCAACCAGGTTTAACCTTCGGTTTCACTCCAGATGACGGTTACTTCGGTTTATTAAGCAACAAAAAAGCCGCAGTATTTTATAGTTCTGGTGTATTTGCTCCTGGTGTTGATGCTAAATACGGTAGCGACTATCACTCAACCTACCTAAACTGGTGGTTAAACGTTGTTGGTATTACCGATATCGGTACCGTTCGTTTCCAACCTTCTTTGGTAACCGCTGATCCGCAAGGCGATTTAGAGCAAGCCATTGAGCGTGCCAAAGAATTAGCGGCGTCTTAATCGTTTTCATCTCTAACGATTAATGCCATAAAAATACCACCTTCGGGTGGTATTTTTTTGTCGTTAAACAGGCATTAATATTTTTGGTAATTTTCTATAACTGTGAGTTTGCAAAAGTGGTACAGGTGTCTCTGATTAATTCAGGCAAAAACTAAGCAAATACTTTCGTGTTCGGTCATCTCTTTAACCATCCATCCGGTACTCACCGGCGTCGATCATTCCGGTTAAAATACTCAACAACTGATGAGGTGAAATAATACAGCCTGCTTTTGTCGCGCTTGGCATAATTTCAACAGAAACATCTTCTTCTATTAGCATTTCAAGCGTGTGATACAAAAAGTCTTCCAAAGACTCAGCCTGAGGCTTTATGTCGGTATCGCTAGTATTTAACGCTTCTGTCGCAAATTTGTTGTAGGGCCACACCGGCATAACTTGGCTGCCGTCGGCGAGGGTTTTAAAAATCCATTCTGTGCCGTCGTCTAAACCCCAAACTTCTTCCGTTTCAAATACCCGCGTTAAAAAATATTCCAACTGTTGCTGATCGCTAAATTCAACACTACCCAAGTATTCATTCTGATAAGGCGCATAACGCATAACATTCTCCTAAGAACCTGTACGGATAGATCACAAGCCAGACTATTTTGAAAACGATAGTTGTCGTCGTATTGAATTCATTCAATTACCTACAATCAGCAAGAAGCGATCCATTCAATGACACTGATAAATCAATTACTTAGGATCTGCATTTCAGAAGAATATCGTTCAAAAAGGGATCTGATTGTCGGATTTACGACAAGAGAAAATGATTTTATAAAAAGATCTATAGACGGTTTTTAACGGTTTAAAACCGATTGATAAGAAGGGTTGCAGATGAGAATGTTGAATGATATCAAAAAATTCTGATTAAACGGTGGTAGTGTTGATTAAAACTTTATAGGGTCTTTACTTTTGAATAAATCGCTCGATTTCTTCCAATACAGACGACCAAAAAAAATCTTTCAGTTTGGGTTTGAAGTAATCGAAGTGATCAATTTTGCCTAACGCTTTGTTTTCCACTTTAAAGATATTAATGGCCTTTGAGCTTTTAACATGCTTCCAAAAGTTATGTGTATTTGTCTCGTTCGAGATAGGATCGTCCGGTGAATAAAAAACGGTAATGGGAAAGTCGATATTTTTATAGCAATCGTTGGGAATCGTTTTTCCGTAAAATTCGTCGTCAAAAAAATAATCTTCTTTTGAACACCAGTCACGCCACTCTATGGCGACCCCTTTGGGTAGATCTTCCATCAATCCAAATTGTTTATTGGCTAAATAGCCTTTTAACAAAATGCTAATTGGGCCAAATAAATAAAAAAAGAAATAGGCTTTTATTCGGTAAGCCAAAGGCATGTTGAGAAGATAACCGGACGAGACTGCAATATTTATCGCACCGTCAACATTATTTAAATTATTCATTAAGCCGATTTGTTGTCCACCGGTACTGTGCGCAACAAAGATAAACGGTAAAGCTGGGTATTGAGATTTCAAAAAACGTTTTATGGCATCCATATCTTTTGAGCCATAATCGGAATACCGATAATCACAGGTATTTAATCGGCTGGGTGCAGACTCACCACTGTCGCGATAATTCCAGAGGCAAACAATGTGATTGTGCTCGGCTAAAAATGTTAAAAATCGTAAATAAAACTCTTTTTTTACCGCAGTTCCGCAATTAAATTGAATGATAGACTTGGGGTTTTCGGGTATTAGAAGAATACCTTTAAGCACCACGCCATCATCACAGGTGGTTTCAAACTCTTGTTTTGTCATGGCGTATTTCTTTGTTTATTATTGGCGAGTATTTCTTCGCAATTATTTTAAGGGACAAGTCTACACCTTGTTTTGTGTCTTTTTCTTGTACGTTTTCGTGCAACTTTAATAACAAAAAAATTCTTTTAGTGTGTTTGCGAACAACACAATTTTTTGTTGTTAATTTATTGTTTTTTCGCTTTCAAAAATAACAAATGTTATTTACATTTAAAGGGCACTTCAAAATAACCTTCCCAAAATCCGAACTCAAACACACTAATAATAAAGGATAGTTTTATGTTTGGTTTTCTAAACTTACGTTTCTGGGCGACGTTTGTTGTACTCGTATTATTTCCAATACAAGAATTACTCGCTGATAATAACTGGACTACATCTGGTACTCGATCCTTATTGTCTGAACCTAATCAGATTATTTCTAACGGATCACGAACCTGGCAAGACTACGATAGACCCGAGGAATATCCTAATACGGTAAGATTACCTACCGAAACGATCTTGCTCGATGACGGTGTTGAACTGGCTGCATTTATTACTTTACCTGCTGACGAATTGGGTAATCCTATTGATCAAGATTTTCCGACGGTTATCGTAATTAGTGATTACAACGTTACGCTGGGTAATATATTCAGCGATTTAGGCTCAAATTTAGGCGTTTTTTTAGGGGCTGCTGATCCCTACATAGTGAAGCGCGGTTATGCTGTTGTGTCTGTAGACGGGCGCGGCACCGGAAAATCCACCGGCGTATGGGATGCTTGGGGTTCAAGCCAAGGCGATTACCAACAAATTATCGATTGGGTTCTTGCGCAGCCTTGGACAAACGGAGACCTAGCTTTACGAGGTGTTTCTGATCTTGGTATTCAAGCTTTATTTGCAGGCGCTACTGGTGATCCTGCGGTAAAAGCCATTTTTTCCATAGTACCGGCTGCCGATACCTATCGTGATACCGTATTTACCGGCGGTTCGGGTAATTTGTTATTTATTTCGTTGTGGCTTTCTTTAACCACATTAGCAAGCGTTGCCAACCCGGATATTATTCTAAATCCCGAAGAAGGTATTCCGGAGGTAATTGATGTGCTTTCGGATGCGTTACTGGAGTTTCAGTTACCAATTTTTACTCAAGCCTTATTAGGAGATGACGAATTACTTTACGACGGCCCATTTTGGCAACCACGTTCACCTATAGAGCGCATTGATCAGATTCAGGCGCCTACGTTTATTATTGGTTCTGTGCACGATATTTTTCAGCGCGGTGAACTCAATTTATACGAACAATTAAAACGCAATGTAGACAGCCGACTTTTGGTCTTGCCGGGCAATCACATTGAGGCGGCTTTGGCGACCAGCGCATCACAAGGTCAGTTAGGACTGCCACCAACTAATCATTTCGAATTACAGTGGTACGATCAGCACTTGCGTGGATTTAACGCCGGTGTTGAGCAAATCCCACAGGTTACGCAATACATGATTGGTCTCGATCGTTTTGCTACCAGCGACGATTGGCCGGTACCACAGGCAGAACCAAAACGATTGTATTTCCATCCTTTTGGTAAATTAAAAGAAGATAGTGCAGGGATTTTTGGTGGCAGTAAAACTGTGTACGCATTTCCTGCCAGCGGCTTGTGCTCGATCAGCAGTGCACAGTGGTCTTTAGGTATTCTGGGTTTTGTGCCTTTAGAGTGTTTTGAAGACAACAGTTTTACCGAGTTATTTTTTAACGTAATTTACGAAACCGATGTGCTAACGGAAGATCTCGCAATTAACGGCCCAATTCAGGCGGATATTTTTGCGGCGACCACCAATTTTGTGGGTTTAGTTTCGGTTCGCGTTGATGACGTTGCGCCGGATGGCCGAGTAACTCCTTTAACCAACGGCTTATTAAATATGAAACATCGCGCGGTTGATGAATCACGGACACGTACTTTAGCCGGTGAAAATATTCAATCTTGGCATCCGTACACCGAAGCGGCAGAACAATCGGTGTATCCCAACATTACCATGAAATTACCGGTAAATATTCAACCCACCAGTGCCGTTATTAAAAAAGGCCATAAATTACGTGTTGCGGTTGGGCCAAGTAATTTACCGCAGGGAACCATTTTGGGTGAAGAAGGATTATTGCAACTGCTGCCAACATGGTTGACAGTTGAAAATAATTACTGGTATCCATCAAGTATTGTGTTACCGGTAGTGCCTAATAACAGTTTTAGTATTGTGCCTACTGGCGGTGAATAACAGCAATTAGCAAGATTGTTTATTGAGGAAACTCTGATTAACCTAGAGTTTCCTGCGACACAAGGATGTGTCCTATGATTAAATCATGAATGAGTTAATCATAGGTTCCTTGATAAGGTCTTTAACGGAAAAATTTTTATTAAATAATCGTTGATTAAAAAATCTTAATTAAAAAGCTTCCGGTTAACTTATTTATCATTTAATCGGAAGTTTGATGCTGAAAATGTTTTAATTACTTCACAACTTAAATTATTTACGGTTTTGAAGTTGGCGACACGTCCTTGTGCCGCTAGGAGTTCTAAGTTAATAAGAGCTTTCTATAGAAATATCAACCACTAGGTTCCGCAAAAGGTTCTAAGCACAACTTCAGACTCTGTAGGTGGTTGCGTAAAAGGTTTAACGGCTTCTCTATATTCGAAAGGCTTTTCTAACACATCGGCCAAGGTATGAAAGAGACTAAAATCGTTATTTTCTTTTGCGTGTTCAATGGCTCGATTAACCCAGTGATTTCTGGGAATAATTGCCGGATTTACCGAACGAATTTGCTCGACGTTTTTCAGGACTTGATCTTTATTCGCAAATGCTTGGGCGCTTGTTAACTCTGCGAGCCAGCGAGTTATCCACGATTGTAATTCATCGGGTATTTTGTCCCACAAAAACTCACGTTCAATAATTATCTTTGGTGTTTCTGTATGTTCGGATTTCTCAGATTGATCTTTAGCTTGCGGTAATTGCCCTTCTAAAAGTGTCTCACCCAGAATATTGCCAAGGTTCCTAAATGAATTGGTAAAATCCAATCGATGACGCTCAAGAATATCTAAAAATTCCTGCGTTAGCGATTGGCTCGCCGAAGACGCGTTATTAAAACCCAGTTTTTCGGCAAAAATCCGGTCGTAATGTTGATTGTATTCTACATCAAAGTTATCGAGCGATTGCTGGGCCGTCGCTAAGGCTTCCTGTTCTTCGCCCATTAATGGCAGCAACGCTTGCCCTAACCAACTTAAATTCCATTTCGCAACGGTCGGTTGATTGCAGTAGGCGTAACGGCCACCACGATCAATAGAGCTGAATACTTTTTTAGAATTGAATTCGTCTAAAAATGCACAGGGCCCAAAATCAATGGTATCGCCACTGACCAACATGTTATCGGTATTCATGACGCCGTGAATAAAACCAACCGACATCCAGTGTGCTATTAATAAGGCTTGTCTTTTTACCGCGCAATCAAATAAAGCTGCGTAAGGATTTTTTAAGCCGTGTTGCGCAACATCTTGGGCGTAGTGACGATCAATCACGTAGTCGGCCAAATGTTGTATCGATTCTAGATCACCACGTGCCGAAAAGTATTGAAAAGTACCCACTCGCACATGACTGGCCGCAACCCGCGTTAAAATTGCGCCGGGTTCCAGTTGGTCGCGAACTACGCGTTCACCGGTGGTGACCGCAGCCAAGGCGCGTGTTGTAGGAATGCCCAGAGCAAACATGGTTTCACTAAGAAGATATTCGCGTAACACCGGGCCAACCGGTGAGCGACCGTCGCCCATGCGTGAAAAGCGCGTAGTGCCGCTGCCTTTGAGTTGCACATCCAATAATTGATTGCGATGATTTTTCAGTTCGCCCAAATAAATAGCGCGACCGTCACCCAGTTGTGGATTCCAGTGACCAAACTGATGTCCGGCATAAACCGAGGCGATGGTTGTTACCGGAAGATCTTCATCATTACCGGCAAGAAGTTGCAGAGTTTCGTTGGATTCTAAGGTTTTGGCGTCTAACCCTAATTCACTTGCGAGTGTTTTATTAACACGAATAAATTCCGGCTTTTTTACCAGCGTCGGTACTGTGCTGGAATAAAATTGTTCGCCCAGAGTTTGCAGGCTGTGCTCCAATAAACGGTATTTTAATGGACTATTATTGGTTGCCATTTACGACTCGATCTTCGTTGATAAAATAAAGGAAACGCTAATTAACCCAGAGTTTCCTGCGCTACAAGGATGCGTCGCCAATTTCAAGAACAGTAACGTACTGAAATTGTGAAGAAATTGAAAATCGCATTGTCAATTTCTGCCCTTTGATTAAATCACGGATGGGTTAATCAAAGGTTCCTAAGGTTAAACTGTAACTGAGGCTCAAATAACTTTCATCCACACAAAAACCGTGTGAATTCATTTGTTAAGGCCTTGCGTGAGATTCTTAAAATTTTTAGTGATCAGTTTTTAGCTGTTATTCAACAACATCACCACCGGCGATAAAATCCTCGATTTTGAATAAAATGTAATCATTGTGGCGAATGTTCTTGGCAATCTCTCGGGCTTCTTCCGGTGAATGCCCATGCAGCAAAAAACTTAAGGTTGCTAAATATTCGTTTTCATAAAAAATCGCGGTTTTTAGTTCAATAGCATCCTCAATAGATTCCGATAAGTGCAGGCTCGAAACTACTTTTAAATTCCGATCAATTCGGTTGATATAACTAAAACCTATTATATCAGCCTTACCGGACGATTCTGTGGCGCTCTCTTGTGTCGAATTCGAATGCATATGCTGCCCTAGATTTTTGACATTTAATTTGAGTCGCTTGTATTGCCGACCCAATTCATTCTATTCATTGATACTAATGTTTGTTTCTGCAAAGACTAAGCCGATATTTGCTAATCTTAGTCATAAAGGGCGCTGTATTACTTGCTTTTAACTGTTTGTAACTTATCCACAATTACGCGCATTTATTGCAGTATATGATGCACAATTACGCATATTATCAACTATGCAACTTAATCTGCTCGGTATACTCTAGGCTCTAGCTTCATAAAACTAACAACCGAACTCGGCTGAGATGAATTACTCGTCGTAAGTCAGCCGACCGAATAAGGGGGAATTTGTATGTTTGATAACAATTCACAAAGCATTGGTAATACACCAATGGTACGTGTAAAAAATCTTTGGCCTGCTGGTAATGTTTACGCAAAAATTGAATCCCGAAACCCCGCCGGGTCGGTAAAGTGTCGCATTGGCGCGAACATGATTTGGGCCGCAGAAGAGAGCGGTGTATTAAAACCCGGCATGACCCTTGTTGAGCCTACCAGCGGTAATACCGGAATCGCGCTGGCATTTGTTGCGGCCAGTAAAGGTTATAAGCTTATTCTAACCATGCCTGCGAGCATGTCGATTGAGCGTCGCAAGTTGATGAAAGCTCTGGGTGCAGAAATTGTTCTGACCGAGCCACCAAAAGGTATGAAAGGTGCTATCGAAAAAGCCAAAGAACTAGTGGCGAGTAATCCCGATACGCATTTGATGTTGCAGCAATTTGAAAACCCAGCAAATCCTGCCATTCACGAAAAAACCACAGGCCCCGAAATTTGGACCGATACTGAAGGTCAAATCGACGTATTTGTTGCCGGCGTTGGAACTGGCGGTACTATCACAGGTGTTTCTCGTTACATTAAAAATCAGCAAGGTAAAGCCATTACCTCTATTGCTGTTGAACCGACTGATTCACCAGTAATTTCTCAAACGCTCAATGGCGAAGACCCAACACCGTCACCGCATAAAATTCAAGGTATTGGCGCAGGTTTTGTACCGCAGAATTTAGATTTAAGTGTGGTTGATGCTGTAGAAAAAGTCTCTAACGATGAAGCCATTGCTACCGCACGTTTACTGATGCAAAAAGAAGGTATTCTTGCGGGCATTTCGTGCGGTGCTGCTATGTCTGCGGCGCTAAGAATTGCGGGTAAACCAGAATATAAAGACAAAATGATTGTGGTCATTTTACCTGACTCAGGTGAACGTTACCTAAGTACTGCATTATTTGATGGAATGTTTACTGATAACGAAAACGTGCAGTAGATATCGATATTAATCCCGTTTTTGTCAATTAAATCTGGATTAATTCTTTTGTAGCATTAACAATAAATTCGTAGTACGGATTTATTGTTAATCTCTTCAGTTTTTGCAATTTTCTCTATTTTAATCATCCAGAATAAGAAAATTATATCACTGTGACCGTGGTTTTATCGTTCATCAGCGACTAATTTATATCTTTAAACGGTCACTCCGCTATTAATAAAGATAAAAATCAAGATGTAAGATGACGATGATTATCTACAATCACAGTATTTTTACCGGTTAAATTTCGTCTAAAAAGAGTTCCATTTGTACATCACAGCGTTGATAGGGTGAGCTGTAGCCGCTGACCCGTTTAAAACCCAGTTTACGGTACAGCTCCAAAGCGGGTGTTAACGCGGAATTACTCTCCAAATACAGTCGTTTGGCATTCAGAGCTTTTGCTTTCTCGATGACAAAATTCCCTAACATAAAACCAATTCCATAACCGCGGTACGCATCTGCCACTGTCATTTTTGCAAGCTCAAAAGAAGAATCATCCATTTTTAATAACGCACAGGTACCAACGGGTTTGTTATTAAACAGAGCAATAGCAATGTAGCCACCTCGATTAATAATATATTCGAAAGGGTTTTCTAAGGCTTTTATATCGGCATCTTCGAGCGTGAAATATTTATTGATCCACGCTTCGTTTAACATTTTGTAGGCCTGTTGGTGATCTTCTGTAAAGTCCACAATAGAAATGCTCGAAGTTTTACTCCGTTTATGAATTTTTTTTACACGCTCAAACAAACTCTCACGATTTAATTCGTAACCGAAAGCATTTAAGTCGTTCCATAAATTGCAATTAATATTTTTAAAAATGTCGTCCAGTGCTGTATTAATATCGTCACACTGAGCGTTAAGATTATCAGACATTTTTCGTGCTTTTGCCGTAAGCGAGGCCACGGTTACCCGTGCATCTTGCTTTGATTTCCCGGTTTTAATCAGGCCATGTTTGGTCATATCTTTAACAATTTGGCTCACCGAAGCATGGGTTTGGCCAATATCTTCGGCGAGTTCACTGATGCTGGCGCTGTCTTTTTGGAGCAACATAAACAGTATTGGAAACCAACGCGCGTCAATCTCCACTCCGTACAAATCGTAGATCTTCTGTGCATCGGTGGTCACCACCTCTGCTAGGTGTCGTAAGCGGCTGCCTAGAGCCATTTGGCCTGCTATGGCGAAGAATGACATGATATACCTCATATATTTACGTAAGCACTTACATAAATATATTGATATCGTCTAACTAATGCAAGAGGTTTCGACTAAAGGCCGTTGTGATTGGAAGTGAATCGGTGTTTTGCGGGCATAATGATGTTGATGAGTGCGAGTAATTGCGGAATTCATTGGGGGAAACTCCGATTAACCTAGAATTTCCAGTAACACAAAGATGCGTCACCAATTTTAAGAACGGTAAGCGATTGAAATTGTGGAGAGATTATAAATTGCACTGTCAATTTTTAATCTCTGATTAAATCATGGCTGAGTTAATCAGGAGTTCTTAGAGGTTTCTATACCAAAATCCATTCTCTTTGGTATTAATGGAGCCTTTGGTCAATATTAACAAAAGCTCCAATAACCGATTACCCAATAGCCGATTAACTGTCGCTGGCGGGTTCCATTTGCGACTGCAGGTAATTTTCGATACCCACAGAATCAATTAAACCTAATTGGGTTTCTAACCAATCAACGTGTGATTCTTCGTCTTCTAAAATGGCTTCAAAAATTTCGCGAGAAATATAATCGCCTTGTTTTTCAGCTTCGGCAATGGCTACGCGTAGATCAGGAATTGCATCGTTTTCTAGGGCTAGGTCGCACTCCAAAATTTCTTTGGTGTTTTCGCCAATACGTAAACGACCCAAGTCTTGTAGATTTGGAATACCTTCTAAGAACAAAATACGCTCAATTAATTTATCGGCGTGTTCCATTTCTTCAATAGATTCGCGGTATTCTTTTTTACCTAATTTGGTAAGACCCCAATCATTAAGCATTCTAGAATGTAGAAAATACTGATTGATAGCAATTAACTCATTAAATAATACTTTGTTTAAATGTTTAATAATTAAAGGATCACCTTTCATAAAGCAATAATTCCGTAGCAATAAGTTACAACATAATGTGACGATTTTTTAGTGTTACAAGTCTACCGACAAACAATCAAAGTTGGCAAGGCGCTTGGGGTTTTGTGCCGGAAATTTGATGTAAAAGCTGCCGAGCCGATTTTCGACAAATTCCGCATTGTGATCCTAGGCCGGTTTTACAGCGCAGTTTTGACATAGTGCAAATACCTTCTTTAGCCGCTTGTTTTACGTGGCTTTCACTAACACCCTTACATACACAGACGTACATTGCTAATTTACCTCGTCACAAGATAAAGAAACTGCGGTAATTTCGTTGTTAAACACATTTGAAATTACAGGTTACAGAAACCTGTAAAATCATTGTTGTAATTAATAATTAGGCAGATTTGAGTTCAAAATCCGGCGATGCCGCGCGAATTAATGCTTTCCAGTCGCCTTCAATTAATTCAATTTTTTTGTTTTTACAAAAACGGCGTTCTTTATCGGTGGGTTCTGGAATAATTGCCCAACCACTTGGCGTTCCCGAGGCGTAAATCATATCGCTTAAAACCATGCGCTCGGTATCGCGAGTTAATCTAACGCCAACAAATAGATATTGTTTTTCTTGGCGATAGGTTTTTAAAAACGAAGGAATCGCAAAACCACCCATAAGCTCGGTAATGTAATCTACATAGTCGGCATCGGCGGCGATATAGCTTGGTTTTGGTACCGGTGTACCCATGGGTTTAAATAGAATCGGTAGCGATGTGTCGGCCTTTTCTTGCTCAGTTTCTTGATAACTGCTGCCGTCGTATTGATAAAGTTTAAAGCGATAATCGGTACCACCAAGACGGGCACAACCAATAATCAATAAATGAGGCGTGGTGTTGTAGCTGTCTTGCAGTTGAGTGTCTCGGTTAATGTCGATAACGTAATTGGGTTTAATTTCGCTTAACCAATCGTGAAATTGGCCACGAGTCCATTTTTTTGCTCCGTAGGTCTCATTTAAAAAACGCTCAACATAGCTGCGACCTTTTTTTAATTCAAGATTCATAGCCGCGCGTGGAAATTCATACATTAAACGCGGTGCCATGGGCTGGCCGTCGTTCATGGCTAAAATTAAGCTGTCGCTGTCGGCTGGTATACTGGAGTTGTCGGCTTGGTTTTTTACATCGCTTAAAACACCTGCGCCTAGGTACGGCACAATTCGGCCTTCTTTTATTCCTGCAACTAAATCCCTTGCCAGTGTTGAATCGATCATGGTGCTCTCCAGTAATAGGCTAAATTCGAGGGTGTATAAATTGGCTTATTAAAATTAAAGGAAACTGTGATTAACGCAGAGGCTTCTAACAGTTATTGCAAGCCAATAACACAGTGCGAATAACACTGTTTTTCATTTGCAGTGGAACAGCAATAATTAATCCAAGAGTAATACCGCGTAATCGCGGCGCGTCGTTTTTTTAAGTGATTGATAAACCGAAAATTTTTAGGTAAAAAAATAATTGTCGTTTTTCTTACAAACGCCTAAAAAATCCACTTGTACCGTTTATGTCGCATTTACAACAATATTTTTTTGAGAAGAGCTTTGTAGGGGGAACTCTGCTTGGATCGGTAAAACATTATGGGAACCTCTAATTAACTCATCCTTGATTTAATCAGAGGGAAGAAATTGAAAATGTGATTTCCAAT